>DATMCB010000056.1:0-9429 GCA_035558835.1 Solirubrobacterales bacterium | reverse complement strand
GGGGCTGGGCGGACCGTGAGCCTGATCGGACCTCGCTGGAGGCGCTGGCGCCGATCGTCCGCGAGCGGCTCGGGTTCGGCGGCGAGCGGATCGAGGCGCCGGTCGCGCTCGAGTCGATCGACGTCGCCCCGTCGCGGCTGCGGCCGCCGGAGAGCCTCGCCGCAATCCTCAGCGACGCCCCGCCGGACCGGATCCGCCACTCGATGGGACGCGCCTACCGCGACGTCGTCCGCGGCTTCCGGGGCCGGTTCGAGCGGACCCCCGACATGGTCGCCTTCCCGGCCGACGAGGAGGACGTTCGCCGCGTCCTCGAGCTGTGCGCCGACCGCCGGCTCGCGGCGATCCCGTTCGGCGGCGGGACCAGCGTCGTCGGCGGGGTCGAGCCCCGGATCGGGCACGGTTACCGCGGCACGGTCTCGCTCGATCTCCGCGGGCTCAGCGGGATCGCCGCGATCGACGAGGTCTCCGGCTCGGCGCTCGTCCGGGCCGGCACCACCGGCCCGGAGCTCGAGGACGGCCTCCGGCCGCACGGCCTGACCCTGCGCCACTTCCCGCAGTCGTTCGAGTTCTCGACGCTCGGCGGCTGGATCGCGACCCGTGCGGGCGGCCACTTCGCGACGCTCCAGACCCACATCGACGACCTCGTCGAGTCGGTCCGGGCGCTGACGCCGGCCGGTCCGTGGGAGAGCCGGCGGCTGCCGGGCTCCGGCGCCGGCCCGAGCCCCGACCGGATGATGCTCGGCTCCGAGGGGATCCTCGGCGTGATCACCGAGGCGTGGGTCGAGGTCCGGCCGCGGCCGGCCTTCAAGGCGTCTCGCCCGGTCCTCTTCCCGAGCTTCGCCGCCGGAGTCGAAGCCGCGCGCGTCATCGCGCAGTCGCGTCTGAATCCCTCGAACTGCCGGCTCCTCGACCCGCTCGAGGCGGCCACGACCGGCGCCGGGGACGGCTCCCGCGCCGTCCTGATCCTCGGTTTCGAGTCGGCGTTCGCGCCCGTCGACGAGCAGCTCCGCCTCGCGGTCGAGTGCGCCGCCGACCTCGGCGGGACGCCGGAGCCGGAGCCGGAATCGACGGGCGGCGAGCAGCCCGACTCCGCGGCGGAGAGCTGGCGCTCGGCCTTCCTCGACGCGCCGTACCTGCGCGACAGCCTCGTCGCGCTCGGCGTGATCAGCGAGACCTTCGAGACGGCGATCACCTGGGACCGCTTCGGCGAGTTCCACTCGAGCGTCACCGAGGTCGCGCGCCGGGCCGTCGCCGAGGTCTGCGACGCCCCCGCCGACGGCGAGGGCGCACCGCGGGTGATGTGCCGGTTCACCCACGTCTACCCGAGCGGCCCGGCTCCCTACTTCACGGTGCTCGCGAAGGCACGTCGCGGCTCCGAGGTCCGTCAGTGGGACGAGATCAAGTCGGCGGTCTCGGAGGCGGTCGTCGCCGCCGGCGGCACGATCACCCACCACCACGCGGTCGGCCGCGATCACCGCCCCTGGTACGACCTGCAGCGGCCCGACCGCTTCGCCGACGCCCTCGTCGCCGCGAAGCGCGCGGTCGATCCCGAGGCGATCCTCAATCCCGGCGTCCTGATCGACCCCGATCGTTTCGATCCGGACGCTTCCCTGTAGGTTTTCCGGACCTTGAGAACGGGCTTTCGTCCCGGCGAGCGCCGAGGAGGAGGAGAGAACAGGTGGACCTGACCCTGAACGAGTCGGAGACCGCGTTTCGCGACGAGGTCCGCGCCTGGCTCGAGGCGAACCACCCCGGTCCCGAGCCGCACGGCGACGAGGCCGCGTTCGCGTTCCGGCGCGACTGGCAGCGACAGATGCACGAGGGCGGCTGGGCCGGGATCTCGTGGCCGAAGGAGTTCGGCGGCCGCGGCGCGACCCTGATCGAGCAGGCGATCTTCTCGAGCGAGATGGCCCGCGCCGACGCGCCCTCGCCGGCGAACGTGCTCGGCCTCGTGATGGGCGGGCCGGTGATCATGGCCCACGGCAGCGACGAGCAGAAGGAGCGCTGGCTCGAGCCGATCCTCAGCGCCGAGGAGATCTGGTGCCAGGGCTTCTCGGAGCCCGAGTCGGGATCCGACCTCGCCTCGCTGAAGACGAAGGCCGTCAAGGCCGACGGCGGCTGGAAGGTGACCGGCCAGAAGGTCTGGACCACGTTCGCGCACGAGTCGAAGTGGTGCATGCTCGTCGCCCGCACCGACCCCGACGTCGCCAAGCACAAGGGCCTGACCTACTTCATCTGCGACATGGAGCAGGACGGGGTCGAGATCCGGCCGCTCGTTCAGATCACCGGCGAGTCGGAGTTCAACGAGGTCTTCTTCGAGGAGGCGTTCGTCCCCGACGAGAACCTCGTCGGCGGCGAGGGGAACGGCTGGATGGTCGCGATCACGACGCTGATGAACGAGCGCGCCGGGCTCGGCGGCGGTGCCGCTGTGGCCGTCTCCCGTGACCTCGCGGCGCTGATCGACCTCGTCAAGGAGCACGGGCTCGAGAACGACCCGATGATCCGCGCGCGGATGGCCGATCTGCTGATCGGCTGCGAGGCGCTGCGGCTCGGCGGCATGCGGGCGATGACGGCGCAGATGAAGACCGGGATCCCCGGGCCCGAGGGCTCGATCGGCAAGTGGGAGTGGGCGACGCTGAACCAGTCGCTGACCGAGCTCGCCTGCGACATCCTCGGTCCCGAGGGGCTCGAGCGGGGGACCCCGTGGACCTACCGGATGCTGCGCAGCCGCGCCAACTCGATCGAGGGCGGGACCACCGAGGTGATGAAGAACATCGTCGCCGAGCGCGTGCTCGGCCTACCCCGGCTCCGATAGGAGAGAGCATGCGATTCGACTTCGACGACGAGCAGGCGGAGATCAAGGAGACCGCGCGGCAGTTCCTCGCCGCGCGATTCACTCCCGCCGTCGTCCGCGAGCTCGCCGAGGGCAACCGCTACGACGACGCCCTCTGGGCCGAGGTCTCCGAGCTCGGCTGGCCGGGCATCGCGATCGCCGAGGAGCACGGCGGCCAGGGGCTCGGGATGGTCGAGCTGATCGTCCTCTGCGAGGAGCTCGGCTACGCCTGCGCGCCGCTGCCGTTCCTCGCCAACGCCTGTGCCGGGCTGGTGCTCGAGGGTTCCGGCTCCGACGAGCAGAAGCAGGGATGGCTGGCGAACATCGCCTCCGGGGAGGGGCGCGGCGCCTTCGGCGATCCCGACCTGCTGATCGACGCCGAGGGCGCGGCTTGTGCCGTCGTCTACGGAGCCGACGGCAATGTCCGGTTGGTCGACCTGGCTGAGGTCGAGCCTGAGCCGGTCGAGCTGATCGACCAGACCCGCCGCTACGCGAAGCCACTCGGCGACGACGTCGGCGAGGCGCTGCCCGGGGACTTCGCCGCCGCGACCGATCGGATCCTCGTCGCGGTGGCCGCCGAGCTGGTCGGGATCGGCCAGCGGGCGATGGACATGGCGGTCGGGTACGCGAAGGAGCGCGAGCAGTTCGGTCGCCCGATCGGCGCCTACCAGGGCGTCTCACACGCCTGCGCGAAGATGCTCTACGACGTCGAGGAGGCGCGCTCGCTCACCTACGCGGCCGCGTGGGCGGCCGACGCCGAGCCGGAGTCGCTGCCGCTCGCCGCCGCGATGGCGAAGGCGCGCGCCTCGGAGGCGGCCTGGGACGTCTGCAAGGCCTCGATCCAGGTCCACGGCGGCATCGGCTTCACCTGGGAGCACGACCTCCATTTCCTGCTCAAGCGGGCACGCGCGGATTCGCGGCTGTTCGGGACCCCCCGACAGCACAAGGAGCGGGTCGCCGCCCTCTCCGGGCTCGGCTGAGCCCCCGGCCGCGAGCGGGGCCCTGACCTTCAGTCCGGGATGACCTCGAGGTTGGAGGCGAACTGCGTCCGCCCCTCGATCCGGTACTCGACGTCGACGACCTCGTTCTTCTGGTAGCTGCCGACGAGCCCGAGCCCGAGGACCACCTTGCGGACGACCCCGAGCCCCCGCAGGTCCTCCTTCATGATCGGCTCGCGGAAGGTCGCGATGCCGTCGGCAATCTCGTAGTCGAGCCCCTCGACCTGCTCGGAGCCGTTGATGAAGAGGGTGATCGGCCGTTCGGCGCCGCGCGGCAGCCGCACCCGCCGGCCGACTGCCGTGCCGCCCGAGACGGCCTTGCCGTGCCCGCGTGCGCTGCCGCTGCTGCCGCTCATCGGGCCTCCTCGCGCATCGCGCGCTCCACGACCTCGAAGGCGGTGGCGCTGTCCCCGGGATCGAGCTCGCGCCGGGCGACCCCGCCGCGGAACGGGACGAGCGCGCCGTCGCCCATCACGTCGATCCCGGCGTCGCGGCTGCGCATGAATCCGCCCGTCGAGATCTCGAGCCGCGCCTTGACCTGATCGCCGGGCTCGTAGGTCCGGATCATCGAGACCTCTGGCGCGTCCCCTTCGGCCCTGATCCGCTCGGTGTGCGAGCGCAGCGCCGCGACCGCCTCCTCGAGGCTCTCGTGCTTCTCGCGGGTGACCTTCGGTCCGTTCCGGATCGTCAGTTTGAACGCCACGCATTCGAGCGTAGCGGGGCCGCCGAGCGACGGACGGCGGGCTGCTCGTAGGCTTCCGTCCGGATGCCGGCACGACTCGAAGCCCCGCTGGCGGAGCTGACGACGCTGCGGCTCGGCGGTCCCGCACGCCGGCTGGTCACGGCCGAGAGCAGCGCCGACCTCATCGCCGCGGTCACTGCCGCCGACCGCGACGGCGAGCCGGTTCTGCTGCTCGCCGGCGGCTCCAACCTGGTGATCTCGGACCTCGGCTTCGACGGGGTCGCCGTCCGGATCGCGACCCGGGGGGTGGAAGTCGCGCGGTCCGGCGAGCGCGTCCGGCTGACGGTCGCCGCGGGCGAGCCCTGGGACGAGCTCGTCGCCCGCTGCGTCGCCGACGGGCTGGCGGGGATCGAGTGCCTCTCGGGCATTCCCGGGTCGGTTGGAGCGACCCCGATCCAGAACGTCGGCGCTTACGGGCAGGAGATCGCTGCCACGGTCCGCTCGGTGAGCGCGTGGGATCGGACGGCGGGGAAGGCGGTCTCGTTCGATCGCCGCGCCTGCGGCTTCGGCTACCGGACGAGCATGTTCAAGGGCGGCGACAGGTACGTCGTCCTCGCGGTGACCCTGGAGCTCGAGCCGGCCGCCCTGGCGCGGCCGATCGCCTACCCGCAGCTCGCCGCTGCGCTCGGTGTCGGGCCGGGCGATCGCCCGCCGCTCGCGGCCGTCCGCGAAGCGGTGCTCGGGCTGCGGCGGGCCAAGGGGATGGTCGTCGATCCAGCCGATCCCGACTCGGTCAGCGCCGGGTCGTTCTTCACCAACCCGATCCTCGACCACGAGGGCTTCCGGGCGCTGGAGGATCGGGCGTCAGAGCGGCTCGGCGGAGACGACAAGCCGCCGGGTTGGCCGCAGCCCGACGGCACCGTGAAGACATCGGCGGCCTGGCTGATCGAGCGGACCGGCTTCGAGCGCGGCTACGGGAGCGGCGCGGTCGGGATCTCGACCAAGCACACGCTCGCGCTGGTCAACCGCGGAAGTGGGACGACAGCCGAGCTCCTGGCGCTCGCCCGGGAGCTTCGCGACGGCGTCCGTTCGGCCTTCGGCGTGACCCTGATCCCCGAGCCGACGTTGGTCGGCGTCACGCTCTGAGCGCCTTCGCCAGCGAGCCGACCGGACCGGACGCGCAGCGGAGGATCCGGTCGGGGTTACCTACTATGCCCCGCGCCGCGCCTTCACGGGCCGGCGGGCCGGCGGGCCGGTGATCTTCTCCGGGCCCTCGCGGTCGGCGACGTCGACGTAGCTGCGGTCGCGCTGGCCGGTGTAGATCTGTCGCGGCCGGGCGATCTTCTGCTCGTCGTCGCCGTTCATCTCCATCCACTGGGCAATCCAGCCCGAGGTCCGCGGGATCGCGAAGATCACCGTGAACATGTCGCTGGGGATCCCCAGCGCCTCGTAGATCAGGCCCGAGTAGAAGTCGACGTTCGGGTAGAGCTTGCGGGAGGTGAAGTAGTCGTCGTCGAGGGCGTGCTTCTCGAGCTCGGTGGCGATCTCGAGCAGCGGGTTGTCGCCGGTCATCTCCAGCACCTCGTCGACGTGCTTCTTGATGATCCGTGCCCGCGGGTCGTAGTTCTTGTAGACCCGGTGGCCGAAGCCCATCAGCTTCTCATCGCGGTTCTTGACGCCCTCGAGGAAGTCGGGGATGTTCTCGACCTTCTCGATCCGGCGCAGCATCCGCAGAACCGCCTCGTTGGCGCCGCCGTGGAGCGGCCCGTAGAGCGCGGCGACGCCCGCGGCGACCGCCGAGTAGGGATCGACCTGCGAGGAGCCGACCGCGCGGACGGCCGCCGTCGAGCAGTTCTGCTCGTGGTCGGCGTGGAGGATGAAGAGGACGTCGAGGGCCTTCGAGAGTCGCGGATCGGGCTCGTACTTGACCTCGGTCATCTTCCGCATCATCCCGAGGAAGTTGGAGGCGTAGTCGAGGTCGTTGTCGGGATAGACGTACGGCAGGCCGAGGCTGTGTCGGTAGGAGAAGGCGGCGAGCGTCGGCATCTTCGCGATCAGCCGAATCGCCGCCATGTAGCGCTCCTCGGGGGAGTCGATCTCCTTGGCGTCCGGATAGAACGTCGACATCGCGCCGACCCCGGCGAGGAGGATGCCCATCGGGTGGGCGTCGTGGCGGAAGCCGCGATAGAAGGCCTTCATGTCCTCGTGCACGAAGGTGTGGTGGGTGACGTCGTAGACCCAGCGCTCGAGCTGCGGGCCGGTCGGCAGCTCGCCGAAGACGAGCAGGTAGGCGACCTCGAGGTAGGAGGACTTCTCGCATAGCTCCTCGATCGTGTAGCCGCGGTGCTGGAGGATCCCGGCCTCACCGTCGATGAACGTGATCGCCGACTTGCACGAGGCGGTGTTCGTGTAGCCCGGGTCGTAGGCCATCAGTCCGAAGTCGTCCTCGTTGACCTTGATCTGGCGCAGGTCGAGACCCCGGATCGTCTCGTCGTTGATGTCGACCTCGTAGGTCTTCCCGGTTCGGTTGTCGGTGATGCTGAGAGTGTCTGCCACTTGTCTCTCCTCGATCGTTGTCGCGAAGCTCGCGCTCAGTATCCCAGCAAGCGCTCATGCACCCCGCTCGGCGAGAACCGCGCGCAACTCAGCCGCGACGGCGGTTCGCGCCCGCGCCGCGGTCGATCCGTAGCGGCGCACCAGGTAGCCGGCGCGGCCGAGCACGGCGTCGCGATCGTTGTCGCGGTCACGCCGGCCCGGCGCCAGGTGGTCGCCGCCGTCGGCCTCGACGACGAACCGCTCCCGCTCCCAGAGGAAGTCGACCTCGAAGCTGAGCAGCGGAACGTTCACGGCCGGCAGTGGCAAGCCGTGATCCCGACACGTCTCGAGGATGATCTCTTCGAGCAGCGACCGCGTCGCCGCCAGCGGCAGTGGCGCGTCGGCGAGGAGATCGCCGATCACTCCGGCCCCTTTCGGTTCGGCGCCGCCTCTCGCAGCGCCGCCAGCCGCTCGCGATCGAGCAGCCGCAGCTTCTCCGCCTGCTCGAAGGCGCGCCTGGTCCCGAGCGGCGACAGCGCCGTCGCGAGGTCCCAGACGGTCCGGGTGGCAGTCGTCGTCGGGATTCCCCGATGAGCGCTGACATCGCGCCGATCGAGGTTGCGGATCCGATGAACCACGACGCCGTCGGGATCGGCTCCCGACCGCCGCGGAACTGTGACATGGACCGCCTGGCGCTGATGAGGGGAGACGATGCCGCGGCTCTGTCCCGCTGCCCCGAAGCTCAGGACCGCATCGGCGCCGCAGGCGAGGACGCCGGCGAGCCAGCGCCCCTCGCGGGTGATCCGGCTGTGTCCGACTGCATAAACGCCGCGGAGAAGTTGGTGAAGGTGGCCGTTTCGGGCCCAGCGGTCGATCGTCGAAGATCCCACGCCGATCTCGCGAAGCTGGCGACGGGAGATGACTCCATGTTGCCGCCAGCCGATCTCTGCGACCAGGCTCGGCATTGGGCGTGATAACTCCACTATGCGGGGCTAATCCCACCCGATGGCGGGCTGCCCCCGCTGACGCCCCTCTCAGCCCAGTCTCGGCGACTGCCTTCCGCTCGGCCGCGGCTAGAAGTGCGTCAGGCTCTTGAAAGCGGCCACGCGGGCGTCGATGTCCTCACGCTCGAGCCGGCGGACGCGCTCGGTGCCGAAGTCCTCGACGTTGAATGAGGCGAGAGCGGAGCCGCGGACCATCGCCTGACGGAGCTCGCCGTTGCTCGGGGAGTGGGCGCCGAGGCCGTCGAGGAAGCCGAGGAAGCCGCCGGCGAATGAGTCGCCGGCGCCGGTCGGGTCGCGAACCTCGGCGATCGGCAGCGCCGGCATCGCGAAGGTGTCGTCGCCGGTGAAGAGGGCGGCGCCGTACTCGCCGCGCTTGACGACGACGATCGTCGGTCCGTGCTCCATGATCCGGTGGGCGGCGACGACGAGGTTCGACTCCCCGGTCAGCATCCGCAGCTCGGCGTCGTTGAGGAGGACGCAGTCGATCATCCCGATCACCCGCAGCAGCGGGTCGCGGGCGGTCTCGATCCAGAGATTCATCGAATCGAGGGCGACGAAGCGCGCGCCGTCGGCCTCCTCGCGGACCTGGCGCTGCAGCTCCGGCTGGATGTTGCCGAGGAAGAGCATCTCCGCCGAGCGGTTCTCCTCACAGAGCTTCGGGACGAAATCGGCGAAGACGTTGAGCTGCGTCTCGTCGGTGTGGGCGATGTTCATGTCGTGGTCGTAGTGGCCGCGCCAGAAGAACGTCCGGCCGCCCTCGACGTGCTCGACGTCGGTCGTCGAGATCCCGTGCGACTGGAGGACGCCGATCTCGTCCGCCCCGAAATCGTCGCCGACCGGCCCGACGACCCGGACGTCGGTGAAGAAGCTCGCCGCCAGCGCGAAATGGCTCGCGGAGCCGCCGAGCATCCGCTCGCGCTCCCCGAACGGGGTCCGCACGGAGTCGAAGGCGATCGATCCGACGACGGTCAGGGCCACGGGCGCGGCACTCTAGATGATCCAAGGGGCGCTTCGGTCTCCAAGGGGCACTTCGGTCGAAAGGCCCGATTACGCTTCACCGCGTGGGGTGGAGGCTGAGGATCTGCATCGCCGCGCTCGCGGCAGCCGCGCTCGCCGTCGCTCCGGCCGGCGCCGCGAAGCCGCGCTTCAAGGCCGGGCCGCCTGCGGACTTCCTGACGAAGCGGCTGTTCGACATCGGCGTCGCCGATCCCGACCGCGACGGCAACCAGGACATCTTCACGACGAACCACAAGTTCCGCTCGGTGTTCCTGCGCAACGTCGGCGGCCGCTCCTTCCGCGACGAGATCAATTTGATGGGGCTCGGCCCGGACCCGCGCTTCCCGGGCCTGGATCTGCTCCGGAAGCCGCCCGACTCCG
>DATMCB010000055.1:0-2445 GCA_035558835.1 Solirubrobacterales bacterium | reverse complement strand
GGGCCCGGATCAACACCCATCGCGTCGGCCTTCTGACCGTCAACCTGAACGGGCTCCGCCAGCTCAACAAGGACCTCGGCTACGAGGCCGGCGACGAGGTCCTGCGCCGGCTCGCCCGCCTGCTCGACGAGTCGACGCGACGGATCGACACGGTCGGCCGGACCGGCGCCTCGGAGTTCATGATCCTCCTCCCCGAGACCGACGAGCACACCGGCTTCCTGCTCGCCGAGCAGATCCTGACCCGGATGCGCCGCACCTACCGCGAGCGCGGCTTCAGGCTCAGCGGCAGCCTCGGCGTCGCCGTCTTCCCGAAGCACGCCAGCAACGTCGACGAGCTGCTGCAGGCCTCGACCGCGGCGATGAACGCCGCCGTCGCCCTCGGCTCCGATCGCGTCGTCGTCTACAGCCCCGACCTCGAGGGGGCGATCGACGGCGAGGGCGTCACCCCGCCCGGCGAGGGGCGGGTGCAGCTCGGCACCGTCCTCAGCCTCGCCGAGGTCCTCGACCTCCGCGACGAGCGCAACGCCACCCACTCCACCGCGGTCGCCGGCTACTGCGAGGCGATCGCCCGCGAGCTCGGCCTGCCCGAGCAGCGGATCGCCCGGCTCCGGCTCGCCGGGCTGCTCCACGACATCGGCAAGGTCGGCATCGCCGACTCGATCCTCGACAAGCCCGGGCCGCTCTCGCCCTCGGAGTGGGACCAGGTGCGGCGCCATCCCGAGATGGCGGCGCGGATCCTCGCCGCCCGCGAGCTCACCGACATCCGCGAGTGGGTGCTCGCCCGCCACGAGCAGCCCGACGGCCACGGCTACCCGCGCGGCATCAGCGGCGACGACATCCCGCTCGAGTCGCGGATCCTCGCCGTCGCCGAGTCCTACGACGCGATGACCAGCGAGCGTCCCTACCGGCCCGCCAAGTCGCCCTCGGAGGCGATCGCCGAGATGGGCCGCTACTCGGGCAGCCAGTTCGACGGCGCCGTCGTCGACGCGCTAGTCCGCAGCCTCGACCGGGCCGCGGCCCCCGTCTAGTAGATGGCAGGGGTCGTCGCGGCGGTCGGCAAGGAGTGGCCGGAGACCTCTTACGAGGTCGGCCGCGAGAAGATCCGCGAGTACGCGGCGGCGCTCGCGATCGACGCCCGGATCCATCGTGATCACGACGCCGCCCGTGCGGCCGGCTTCCGGGCCGTCGTTGCGCCGCCGGGGTTCGCCGCCGTCTACGTCGCCCGCTCGCTGGCCGGCGCGATGTTCGACCCCGAATCCGGCATCTTCGACCCCGCGGAGGGCCTCGCCGGCTACCGGTTCGTGCAGCGGCGCCAGGAGTTCCGCTGGCACGAGCCGGTCTGTGCCGGCGATCGGATCGAGACCGTCGCTCGCCTCGTCGCCGCCGAGGACACCGGCGGCGCCCGCTACCGCAGCTTCGAGTCGGAGTCGGTCAACGGCGACGGCGAGGTCGTCCTCGAGGGTCGCTACGAGGGCGTGGTCCCGGCGCTCGACCGCAGTGCCGCGGAGCGCGCGCCGCAGGCGGCCGGCCCGGTCGGCGAGACGGTCCGCGCAGCCGGATCGGCGGCCGCCGCGGCACCGCGCGGCGCCGGGCCGGTCGGGGGCTTCGCCGCCGGCGACCGCTTCCCCGAGTTCCGGATCACCCCCGACCGCTGGGCGCCGCACCGCTACGCGGGGGCTTCGCTCGACTTCACGCCGTTCCACCTCGACGCCGACCTCGCGAAGGCGATCGGCCTTCCCGGAATCATCCTCCATGGCCTCTACACCTACGGCCAGCTCGCACACGGGCTACTCGCGCCGTTCGGCTCCGACCCGCGGGTGCTGCGCTCGCTCGGCGCCCGCTTCCGGCGTCCGGCGGTGCCCGAGCACGAGCTGCTCGTCGCCGGGACCGTCGCCGCCGTCGCCGACGACCGCGTCGAGGTCGCCTGCGCGGTGCACCAGGACGGCCGCGAGGTGATCTCCGAGGGCGTCGCCGAGCTCGCTCCCGGCAGGTGGCGGAGATAGTCGCCGCATATAGGCGTAAATGTCCGCCACCGGGGCGCGGGGTGCAGACAAAGTAGGCAGCGACACTTCCCACTTCATGCGGTGGTAGGCTCGTCCGGCGGTCGCCGCGCCGCCGCCCATGGCCTACGAGCAGCTTCTCTACGACGTGTCCGACGGGGTCGCCACCGTGACCCTGAACCGGCCCGAGCAGCGCAACGCCCTCTCCAACCAGATGCTCGGCGAGCTCGTCGACGCGATGGAGCGGGCTCGTGACGACGCCGGCATCCGCGCCGTCGTCCTCACCGGAGCGGGGGAGAAGGTCTTCTGCGCCGGCGCCGACCTCGGCGGGTTCGCGGCCGACGCGCCGCTGGTCGCCAAGCACTTCTCCTCGGACCGCTTCCTCGAGTTCTTCCGGCTGATGCCGCAGCTCGGCAAGCCGTCGCTGTGTGCGGCAAACGGCCAC
>DATMCB010000054.1:0-2957 GCA_035558835.1 Solirubrobacterales bacterium | reverse complement strand
GGGCCGGCGGCACGGTGCCGCTGGAGGAGTACCCCGCCGGCAGTTCCGGCCCCAGCGGCTGGCCCGAGTACGGGTTGCCGCCGAGCAGGTAGTCCCCGGCTGCAGGTCAGGGGCCTCCTTCTCACCGTCCGGTCACGCGGTAGAACCCATCGCGGGACGCCCAATCAGCCGTTCCATCGAGCATCCACGATGCTCTCCTCCCTACGGGGTCCAGTGCGGGAACTCGTCGGCGGTGTCGTTGAACGTGAGCTGTCGCTGACGCTTGCCGTCGGCGCGCATGACCCAGATCTCGAGGTCGCCGTCGGACAGTGAGACCCAGGCGACCTTCCTGCCGTTCGGCGAGACCGAGGCTTCGGAGTCGCTGACGTCGTTGCGGGTCAGCCGGTGCAGGCGCTTCCCCTTCAGGTTGGTCGTGACGATCTCGTCGTCGTTGGGAAACTGCCTTTCGAAGACGAGACGCTTGCCGCTCGGGAACCAGGCCGGCTCGCCGTCGGTGACGTCGTTCCTCGTCACCTGATGGATGTTCCTTCCGCTCTGGGACGTCGTGTAGATCTCGTAGTCCCCGTCCCGATCGCTCTCGAAGACGATCTTCCTGCCCCTCGGTGATGCCGCCGCGCAGCAATCGCCGGCCGCGTCGTTGTTGGTCAGGTTGCGCTGATCGTCGCCGTTCGCGTCCATCACCCAGACGTCCTGGTCGCCGTCGACATCGCTGTCGAAGATGATCTTCTTGCCGTTGGCCGAGTAGGTGGGGTATTCGTTGTAGACGCCGGCCGGGGTGTTCGTGAGCTGCCGGAAGTTGCTTCCGTCGGCGTTGATCGTCGCGATCTCGTTGTTGCCGTCGGCGTCACGCTGAGCGACGAAGACGATCTTCTTGCCGTTCGGGGACATGCTCGGGCCCCACTCGTCGGCGGGATCCTGTGTCAACGGCTTCTCGCCGCTTCCGTCGGCCTTCATCGACATCACGTTGTAGTCGGGCGCCGCGACTTCGTGATCGAAGAGGATCCTCGACTTCGATCCGGCCCCCCGCGCCGAGCCGTCAGGGGCGAGCAGTACTGCGAGCAGGACCGCCGTCCCGGCCGCAACGGCGATCGTCAAGACGAACGAACGACGATGCCTGATACCCCCCTCGCGCATGCCGACACCGTAGCGCCGGGATCGAGGCTCTTCAACGTCAAGCTGCCGTCGATCACTCGCCGCGCCAGACCGGGTCCCGCCCCGCGGCGAAGGCGCGCGGGCCCTCGGCCGCGTCTGCGGACCCCTCGACCCGGGCCAGCGCGGCGATCGAGCCGTCGCGGAGCCGTGCGTACCCCTCGGGAACCGGCAGCTCCCCGGTCGCGTCAACGATCGCCTTCACGGCCCGGACGGCCAGCGGCGCCGCCGCATTGATCCGGTCTGCCAGCTCACGCGCGGCGTCGATCAGGCCGACCGGCTCGACGACGCGGTTGACGAGCCCGAGCCGGGCCGCGTCCGTGGCATCGAGCGGCTCGCCCGTCAGCAGGATCTCCATGGCGATCGCCCGCGGCACGCGCTTCGGCAGCCGCAGGACACCGCCCGCGTCGGCGACGAACCCGCGGGTCACCTCGGGCAGGGAGAAGCGGGCGTGCTCGGCGGCGACGACCAGATCGCAGGCGAGGGCAAGCTCGAAGCCGCCTCCCGCTGCGTAGCCGTTGACGGCCGCGATCACCGGCTTGTCGAGCTCGAACATCTCGGTCAAGCCGGCGAATCCACCCGGGCCGAAATCCTCGGAGTCGCCGGCCGCCGCGGCCTTGAGATCCCAGCCGGCGGAGAAGAACCGCTCGCCGGCGCCGGTGACGATCGCGACGCCGAGGCCGTCGTCCGCGGCGAAAGCAGAGAAGTGCTCTCCGAGCTCCCTGCTCGTCTGCGAGTCGATCGCGTTCGCCGGCGGGCGATCGATGGTCAGCTCGAGGACTCTGCCCTCGCGACGCGACTCGACCGCGGTCATCGCCGACAAGCCTAGCCGGACGGAACTCGACGTAGACTGGGCCCATGGCTTCGTGCCCGGCGTGCGGCGGGGCTGTTGCAGGGGATGCGCGCTACTGCTCGCATTGCGGCGCGTCACTCGCCTCGATCACCCCGGCGCGGGTCAGCGCCCGCAAGCTGGTCAGCGTCCTGTTCTCGGACGTCCGCGGGTTCACGGAGCTCGGCGAGCACCTCGATCCGGAGTCGCTGCACGAGCTCGTCGGGCGCTGGTTCTACGAGGCGCATCACGTGATCGCGCGCCATGGCGGCACCGTCGAGAAGTACATGGGCGACGCGGTGATGGCCGTGTTCGGAGTCCCCGTCGCCCACGAGGACGACGCTCTGCGGGCGGCGCGGGCGGCGCTCGAGATGCGGACGACGCTCACGGACCTCAACGCAGAGCTCGAACGGCGTTGGGGGGAGCGACTCGAGGTGCGGACCGGCGTCAACACCGGTGAGGTCGTCGTCGGCGAGACCCCCGGCGGAGCACCGACGACGCTCGGCGATGCGGTCAACGTCGCGCAGCGACTCGAGGGCGCCGCACCCGCCGGCGAGGTGCTGATCGGCGAGGAGACGGCGCGCCTGATCAGGCCGACCGCGGAGCTGGCACCGATCGACAGCCTCACCCTCAAGGGCAAGGCGGCGCCCGTGGCGGCGTGGCGGCTGGTGTCGGTTTCCGCCGGCACCTCCGAGGCTCCGGATCGTGCGATGGCACCGCTCGTCGGTCGTGAGGCTGAGCTGCGACTGCTGCGCGAGAGCTTCGACGAGGTCGCCAAAACCCGGACGCCGCGGCTCGTCACCGTTGTCGGCCCGGCGGGCATCGGCAAATCCCGCCTGGTCCGGGCGTTCCGCGCTGATCTTCGCGATGTGGCGACGACGGCCGTCGGCCGCTGTCTTCCTTACGGGGAGGGCGTCGCCTACTGGCCGGTGGCCGAGATCGCGCGGCGGCTCGCGGGAGAGGCGACGGAGACGGCGCT
>DATMCB010000053.1:0-2684 GCA_035558835.1 Solirubrobacterales bacterium | reverse complement strand
AGGCTTCGCCCCTCGGAGTCCCCCTCGGCGAGGGTCGGCTGGAGCTTCGCGAAGAAGGCCTGGTTGTCGTTGATGTCCTCGACGTAGTCGACCTTGACGCCGGTGTCCTGCTCGAAGTTGGCGAGCGTCCCGTCCTTGCCGGGGTCGATGTAGAGCGGCCAGTTCGACCAGGTCAGCGACCCGGTCGGGTCGCCGCTGGCCGCGATCGGCGCCGTGGTGCTCGACTGGTCGTTGTTCTCGAGGTCGCCGCATCCGGCGGCGACGGCGACGAGGGCGAGGAGTGCGAGCAGCAGGACACCGGTCGGCGACCTGACCCTTTCTTTGAAGTGCATTCAAAGAAACTATCCGCGGCCAACCGCGGCGTCAAGGTGGTTCCTGCGATTGCTCGAATACGATTCGATCATGCGGCGGAAGGATCAGCGGGCCAGGCGCGAGCAGCTCGTCGAGGCGGCGCGGGCGGTGATGGCCGATCGCGGTGCCGTCGCGATCCGCGTCAAGGACGTTGCCGACCGCGCCGGCGTCTCGGCGAGCTCGCTGCTCTACTACTACCCCGACTTCGAGGAGCTCCTGTTCGCCGTCGCCCGCGACGCGATCGACCGCTACACCGAGGAGCGCGCCGCGGCGGTCCGGCGCGAGCCCGACCCGCTCGGGCGGCTGCGAACGGCGATCCGGCTCGGCGTCCCGACCGGTCCCGACGACGAGCAGAGCAGGATCCTCTACGAGCTCGACGCCTTCACCGGCACCAGTGCCGGGTTCGCGGTCCTGTCGACGGGCTTCTTCGACCGGCAGGTCTCGCTCTACGAGTCGATCTTCGAGTACGGCCGTGTCGCCGGCGCCTTCCGGCTCGAATGCCCGCCCGTCGATCTTGCGCGGCAGATGATCGGGCTCGAGGACGGCCTCGGGCTCCAGGTGGTGATCGGGCATCCGCTGCTCGACAGCGCCGAGGCGGAGCGGCTGCTCCTCGCGTTCGCGCTGCGCGCCGTCGGTGCCGGCGACACCGTCGGCGCCTGATCGCCGACCGCGGTCCCTACGGGTCGTAGGACCAATGTCCAATTGTGGCGTCCCCGCCGAGCCCCGAACCTGTCGGGCACCGTCCCGCAATTGGAACCGACAGGAGGAGCAGGCAATGAGAGGACCAATCATCGCGACCACTGCGCTGGCAACCGTCGCGCTCGCAGTCCCCGCGGCCGCCGGAGCCAACGACGCCGACGTCAAGAGCGCCGGCAAGTGCAGCGGCTCGAGCACGTCGAAGATCAAGGTCAAGCCCGACGACGGCCGTCTCGAGGTCGAGTTCGAGGTCGATCAGAACAAGAACGGCGCCCGCTGGAAGGTCCGGATCAAGGACAACGGCAAGGTCGCCTTCAGAGGCTCCGCCCGCACGAAGGCACCGAGCGGATCGTTCTCGGTCGAGAAGCGGATCGACAACCAGCCCGGCACCGACCGGGTGAAGGGCATCGGCCGCAACCCCGCCACCGGCGAGCGCTGCGTGGCGAAGGTGCGCATCTAGCTGCTCGGCGCCGACCGGCGCCGCTTGGGCGTCAGACCTTCTTGGGCTTGTACGTCCAGCCGGCGCCGGTCACCGCGTCGATGATCGGCTCGCGGAGCTCGGCCCAGGAGAACTTGTAGCCCGACTCGTCGGCGCCGCCGCCGGTGTGATGGGGGCCGAGCCAGGCGATCACGTGGACGGTCTCGCTGCCGATGTGCTGGCCGCGCTCCCAGTTCAGCGAGCCGGCGAAGGACCCGCCGAAGCCGACCTCGGCCTCGCTGGTCGTCTTCAAGCCGATCCCGGCGGCCTCGTGGTCGGACTCGTCGAGCTCGATCCGGAATGCGCGGTAGAGGTACTCGGCGCCGGCGCCGCCGGGGCCCGCCGAGGCGATCTGCGCCGCCCAGGCGACGACGATCGCCCCGTCGTCCTGCTCGGCGGTCTCGATGCCCTTGCCGCTGATCGCCAGCAGCCGGCGCCGGACCTCGGCGGCCGCCTGCGGCTCGACGCCCTCGTCGGGTTTCGCGGCCGTCATCACGCCGCGGCTCTTCTCCTTGAGCTTGTCGAGGAATCCCATCGCGGCGGTTATATCGGGCCGCCGCGGCCGGCGCCTCCTGGTGCGTCGCCTCGTTTGGCCTGGTGGCTACCCTGAACCGGTGCAGTCGTCGAACCGACGGGTCAGCCGGTGGGCAGCCGTGCCGGTCGTTCTCGCGATCCTCATCGCGGTGGCGCTCGGCGCCCGCGGGTTCCTCGGCAGCGACGATGAAGGTGCCACCGACGCCGGCGGCGCGGCCGCCTCGACCGAGGTCCGCGTCGTCACGCCGCCGCCGCCCGTCCCCGCTGCCGGCGCGGCGCCCGAGGCGATCCGGCGGAAGCCGCCGCCCGAGCACGAGGGGGAGAAGTCGAATCCTGAGGAGCGCGAGCCGTACGTGCAGGTGCGACCGGGCCGCGAAGCGGTTCTTCGTGACGATCCCGGCGGCCAGGTCGTCGGCCGCGTCGAGGACCGGACCAAGTTCGGCTCGCCGACCGTGCTCTCGGTCGCCCAGGTGCGCAACCGCTGGCTCGGGGTGCCGACCCCGCAACTTCCGAACGGCAAGCTCGGATGGGTCCGGGCGGACCCGGGGACGCTCCGCGGCGGCTACACCGACGTGCGCGTCGTCGTCGATCTCTCCAGCCACGAGGCGCGGATCATCAAGGGCAG
>DATMCB010000052.1:0-2836 GCA_035558835.1 Solirubrobacterales bacterium | reverse complement strand
CCGGACAGCCACGAGTCGCTCGCCTTGGCGAACTTCCCGTGCTTCTTCTCGAGCGACAGCTCGCCCATGTACCAGACGTTGCCCGCCGTGTCCTGGGCGTAGTAGTCGAAGGTGCGCTCGACGGGCCCCGTCCGCTCCGAGACCGTGTCGCGGACGACGGTGCTCGCGATCCCTTCGATGGTCCTGGTCCGGTCGGTGACGATCTCGTCGTCGCGCTGCGGGGTCGTCCCGCGGACGCCCTTGAAGTGGAAACCGGTGCCGGGCTTGAGGGGCCAGTAAGGGTTGTCGACGGTGGCGACGAAGTCGGCGGGGTCGATCGACGGTGAGTACTTGCCGTGGACCGGTGCCAGCGTCGAGGCCGACGAGGACGTGGTCGTCGTCGAGGAGGAGCCGGACGAGCCGCACCCGGCAGCCAGGGCGCCGGCGAGCGCAAGCGCGATCAGGATCGTCCCCCTCGCCAGCCTCGATGTGGGTCGATTGGCCATGCTCGCCTCCTCGCTCGGATCCTGCTGCTGCCGGTGTAGCGCCGAGAGATGAAGGGGAGATGAGTGCCGCCGCGGAGCCTGAATCGCACGGCGGCTACGATCGATCTGCGATGGAGGAATCCTCCCTCGGCTCGGTCTATTGCACGCGATGTGGGCACGGCAACCCGCCCGGGTCGCGCTTCTGCGCCGCCTGTGGCAACGAACTGACGCCGATCGCCGCCCCGGCGGCGCTCGCGGCCCCACAGGAGCTTCGGGAGCGGGCCCGCGCCGGCGCCGTCGAGACGGCCGGCCAGCGCAAGCACGCGACTGTCCTCTTCGCTGATGTCGCCGGCTCGATGGAGCTCGCCGAGCGGATCGACGCCGAGCAGTGGCGTGAGGTGATGGACGGCCTGTTCAAGCTCCTCGCAGACGGCGTTCACCGGCATGAGGGGACCGTCGACAAGTTCACCGGCGACGGGATCATGGCGCTGTTCGGGGCACCGATCGCCGACGAGACCCACGCCCGCAGCGCCTGCCTCGCCGCGCTCGAGATCCTGGAGAAGTCGTCCGCCTACGCCGAGCGGATCGAACGCGACCTCGGCATCCGGCTCGCGGTCCGGATCGGGATCAACTCCGGGACGCTCGTGATCGGATCGCTCGGGGAGCGCGACGACCTCCAGTACACGGCGATCGGCCATACCGTCGGCCTTGCCCAGCGGATGGAGTCGCTGGCCGGGCCCGACTCGATCCTGATCACAGGAGAGACGGCCGCCCTGGTCCGTGGCTACATCGACCTCGAGGATCGCGGCACCGTCGAGGTCAAGGGCGCCACCGAGCCGGTCGGCACATTCGCACCGACCGGCGTGGGGGCGGCTCGTGATCGCCTCGACGTCGCGCTGGAGCGTGGTCTGACGCCGTTCGCCGGCCGCGAGGCTGAGCTCGCCGAGCTCGAGGCGGCGATGAGCCGGGTCGAGGAAGGCGAGGGGGAGGTCGTCGGGATCGTCGGCTCGGCCGGCGTCGGCAAGAGCCGGATCTGCCACGAGCTGCTCGAGCTCTGCGACGCGCGCGGCATCCCCGCATACATGGCCCGCTGCGAGGCCCATGCCCGCGACCTGCCGCTGATGCCGGTGCTGCAGCTGCTTCGTTCCTACTTCGCGATCGAGGCGGACGACGCCCCGGAGGCGGCGCGCCTCAAGGTCGAGGAGCGGTTGCGCGCGCTCGGCGACTCCTTCGAGCAGGAGTTGCCGCTCGTCTGGGACTTCCTCGGCATCGCCGATCCCGATCGGCGTCCGCGGATGAGCGCCGAGGCGCGGGAGCGGCGTCTCAACGACGTCGTCCGGCGCATGGTCCTGGCGCGGGACCGACTCGGGCCGGCGCTGGTCCTGATCGAGGACCTCCACTGGATCGATCCGGTCAGCGACAAGTTCCTCGCGACCCTCGTCGCGGCGGTGCCCGGTACGAAGACGCTCGTGGTCGTCAACATGCGGCCCGAGTACCGGGCGGAATGGATGGCCAGCTCCGCCTATCGGCAGCTACCGCTCCGCGGGCTCGGGGGCGGCGGTCTCGGAGCGCTCCTGCAGACGCTGCTCGGCGACGATCCCTCGCTGGACGGGCTCGAGTCGCTGATCGGCGAGCGGACCGGCGGCAACCCCTTCTTCGTCGAAGAGGTCGTCAGGGAGCTCGCCGAGCGCGGAGCGCTGAGCGGAACCCGAGGCGACTACCGGCTGACCGAGGAGATCGACGAGCTGGCGGTCCCCGCGAGCGTGCAGCCGATCCTCGCAGCACGGATCGACCGGCTGCCGGAGGCGAGCCGGCGGGTGCTCTACGCCGCTGCGGTGATCGGCGCCGATTTCACGGTCGAGGTGCTGGAGCTGGTCGCCGGAGACGATGGCGGGACCGTCGAGGAGGCGCTACCGGATCTGGTCGCCGCCGAGTTCGTCCAGGAGACTGCCGCTCATCCCCGGCGCCGGATCTCGTTCGTCCATCCGCTCACCCGCCAGGTGGCGCTGGAGACGCAGCTGCGAGCCGAGCGCAAGCGGCTTCACCTCGCCGCGGCGGCCGCGCTCGAGCAGACCGCGGGCGACCATCTCGAAGAGAGTGCCGGCGTCATCGCCGAGCACCTCGAAGCCGGTGAGTCCTGGTTCGAGGCCGCCGGCTGGCGTGCCCGCGCGGCCGTGTGGGCAGGCCCGATCGCACCCGCCGCAGCGCTCGCGCAATGGGAGGCGGTCGGCGAGCTCGACGACCGGCTCGGGGCGGGGGAGGCCGCCGATGCGCTCCGCATGGTCTGGCGGTTGAACGTCATCAACCACTCATGGCGCCTCGGCGGCGACATCGAACGCCTCCGTCGCCTCTACCACGAGGCCTGTGAGATC
>DATMCB010000051.1:0-3182 GCA_035558835.1 Solirubrobacterales bacterium | reverse complement strand
GTCACGACCGCCGCCAACCCCGGTTGCGCCTCTGCGGTCTGCGCCGAGCATTGCCGCCCGACGGCGAGCGCCCGATCGGCGACTCCCTGGCGGGTTTCGAGATCGCCGGGGTTCTCGGCCAGGTCGGAGAGGGCGCCGGCGAGCTCGTGGACCTGCGGGGCCATGGTGTGGCGGACCTCGGAGTCGGCCGACAGGCTGGTGCGGGCGAGGACCAGACAGCTGCCGCCCAGCAGGTCGAGGTGGCCGGCGTTCTCCGCTTCGCGGACCAGCGGCGAGCGCTGCGAGCGCCAGCCCGCCGCCCGCCGCACGATCCGGTGACCGGCGGCGCGGGTACGGGCCAGCTCACTGAGCTGGTCGCGCAGGCTCCGAAGCCGCTCCAGCGCCCGCTCGCCGGCGTCGTCCTCGTCGTCCCTCATCGCCTTCTCGGTCAGCGCGAGGCCCTTCGCCATCTCCTTCAGGGCGGCGGCCTCGGCACGGCGGATCAGGGTCACCGGCTCGGGGGTGAAGAGAAGCTGGCTGAAGATCAGCGCAACCGAGGCGCCGACAAGGGCGTCGATCAGCCGCGCGGGACCGGCTTCGGCGTCGCCGATCGCCACGATCAGGATCGCGCCGACGGCGGCCTGGGCGATGACGATCCGGGCTCCGCCGGTGGCGCGGGCGACCGCGGTGGCGGCGAAGGTCGCCAGGCCAAGCGCCGCCCAGCCGCTGCCGATCAGGTTGAGGACCAACTCGCCGGCGACTATCCCCGTCACAACACCCTGCAGCAGGCGGACGGCGTTGACGCCGCGCTCGCCGAGGGAGGCATTGAGCGCGATCACGGCGGCGACCGGAGCGAAGAAGGGCTGTTGATGGTCCAGCCCGTACCTGGCGATGACCCAGGCCAGGGTGGCGGCCGCCGTTCCCTGCAACAGGGGCCAGGCGAAGCGGCCCGCTTCGGTCAAGTGACGCTCCATGGTTCCCACGGCTCACGATAGGTGACGCGCACGGACTGTCCGGGTAAGCCCGGGTAATAGGGTGGGTCAGAGGAGGCAGAGGTGAGCTCGGAGGAGTCCAGGGACAACCCGGAGGAGCGCAGGCCGTCGCCGACGGTGACCGTGGCCGCCCTCTACGGGGCAGGGGGGGACGTGATCGCCCCGCGTGTAGCCGAACGGCTCGGCGTTCCCCTGCTGGACCGCGAGATCCCGGCCGAGGCGGCCCGGCGGCTGGGACTGACCGAGACCGCCGTCGAGCAGGTCGACGAGGAGCCGCAGACGATCGGCGAGCAGATCCTCGGCAGGCTCGGGCGGGCGGGCACGATCAGCGCCAACGCCGGCGATCCCCGCGGCGAGCTCGACCTGCAGGAGCGGCGGATCCGCGGCTACCTGGAGGAGGCCATGGCCCGCGTGAGCGAGGACGGGGGCGTGGTGCTCGGCCGCGGCGGGATGGTCGTGCTGGGCAGGGTGCCCGGGGTGCTTCATGTCCACCTCGGCGGTCCCGAGGAGGCGCGCGTCCGTCAAGCGATGGAGAACGAAGGGATCGACCACGAGACCGCCGCCGAGCGCCGGCGCACCGAGGATCGCCTGCGGATCGGTTACGTGCGCCGGGCGTACGGCGTCGACGGCGAGGACCCGGATCTCTACCACCTCATCCTCGACTCGACGGCGATCGGGCTCGATGCCTGCGTCGAGCTGATCGTCACCGCCGCCCGCGATCGCACCGCTTCGGCTCAGACCGACGATCGGGACTCATGAGCGATCAGGCGCCGGCGAAGACGCTCACGACCTGGCGCTATCTCGGGTACGGCGCCGGCGACGTCGCCAACAACCTGACGTTCTCGATGGCGTCGGCCTTCCTGCTCATCTACTACACCGACGTGGCGGGCATCGCGGCGGGAACGGCCGGGACGATCTTCCTCGTCGTCCGGATTTGGGGCGGGCTGACCGATCTGTTCGCCGGCGCCCGGGTCGACCGGACCTCGACGCGCTGGGGCAGGTTCAGGCCCTACATCCTGTTCGGCGCGATTCCGCTGATGGCGACGAACATCGCCCTGTTCACGATCCCGAGCGGGCTCAGCGACAGCGGCAAGGTGATCTTCGCGTACGCCTCCTACGCGCTCTTCTCGCTGGCTTACAGCTTCGTCAACATCCCCTACGGGTCGCTCGCGGCGGCGATGACCCAGCGGCCGGACGAGCGCGCGAAGATCTCGACGATCCGGATCATCGCCGCCAGCGTGACGATCCTCCTGCTCGCCATCGTCGTCTCACCGCAGATCGAGGGCTCCGACGACCTCCAGCGGTCGCTGACGATCACCGTGATCGTCATCGCCGTGGTCGGGGTAGCTCTGTATCTGTGGTGCTTCCTCTCGACACGGGAAACGGTCGCGCGCAGCACACAGAAGGTCAGCCTCAAGGGCACGCTCTCGATGATGCGGCAGAACCGACCGCTGATCCTGCTGTGCTCGGCGAGCCTGCTCTTTCTGACCGGGATGTTCTCTCTGCAGGCCGTCGGCGTCTACTACGCACGCGACGTGCTCGGCGACGCCGGCTACTACATCGTCCTGACCACGGTCCAGACCGTCGGCATGATCCTCGCCGCCCTCGCGGTTCCGAATGCCGTCGAGGCGCTCGGCAAGCGGCGCGCCTACCTGGCCTCGGGTGTGATCGCGGTCGTCGGCGGGATCGGGGTCGCCATGGCGCCGGGCTCGGTGCCGGCGATCGGCATCACCGCGTTCGGCGTGCTCGGGTTCGGGATGGGAGCGATCAACACGCTGGTCTTCGCCCTCCAGGCCGACACCGTCGACTACGGCGAGTGGAAGAGCGGGGTCCGTGCCGAGGGCAGCAACTACGCGGTGCTCTCGTTCACCCGGAAGACCGGCCAGGGCGTCGGCGGTGCCGCCGCCGCCTACACGATCGGCCTCGGCGGCTACGTCTCCGGAGCAGAGTCCCAGCCCGACGGCGCCGAGACCGCGATCAGGGTCGCCGCGGGAGCGCTGCCCGCGGGGTTCATCCTCGCTTCGGCGGCGGTCATGCTCGCCTACCCGCTCTCCGAGAGGGTGTTCCGGCGGATCGTCGCCGAGCTCGCCGAGCGTCGAGCGGAAGCCGAGCCGGCCCCGGATCCCAATCCACTAGTTGAAGGAGCTGCTGAATGAGGCCACGTGAGACGCCCACCCGCGAGACCCGGACGCTGAACGGACTCTGGCGCTT
>DATMCB010000050.1:0-2830 GCA_035558835.1 Solirubrobacterales bacterium | reverse complement strand
CGGAGCCGTCACGGACAACAACGAGGCGCGCCCCCCGGTGAAGGCTCCCGGGAGCGAGCAGCACGAGCCGGTCGATCCCGCCCTCGAGCGGGCCCGCCAGCTCGCCGAAGCCGGCGTCGACCGGGACACGATCGCCGACGTCCTGCGCCACTCCGGGGTCGAGAACCCCGATCCGATCGTCGAGCAGGCGTTCGCCGAACGCTGATCCGCCGACCAGGCGGGTCCTGCCCGGGTCAGCCTTCTTCGACGTCCCGGGAGGCGAGCAGGTAGGCGCCGACGGCGCCGCCGAGCACGGCGCCGGCGAGAGCGACGCCGCCGACGACCCTGAGCTGGCGGCCGAAGCGGCGCCGGATCACGTAGACGACGAGGCGGCCGATCGTTGTGTAGACGAAGGTCATGGCCTGAATCTAACGCTCTCGCTGCCGGACCCGATGCGCCATCCGGGTTTGCAGCGAGAACAGCTCGATGAAGCCCGGGCTTGCAAGCTGGCTGAACTCACCGCCGGACTCGCTGAAGCCCGCCATCGACTTGTCGTAGAGGGCGTAGGGGGAGCTGCGAGCCACGACCGTGGCCGAGCCCTTGTAGAGCTTGACGGTGACCTCGCCGGCGACGAACTCGTTCGCGGCGACCATGTAGGCGTCGAGGTCGGTGCGCAGCGGCTCGTACCAGAGCCCGGCGTAGCAGAGGTACGCCCAGTGGTCGTCGAGGGCGCCCTTGAAGTTGTTCTGGTGGATCGTCGAGACGAGCTTCTCGAGGTCCTTGTGGGCGGCGAGGATGATCGTCGCCGCCGGGACCTCGTAGATGTCGCGGACCTTGAGGCCGACGATCCGATCCTCGATGTGGTCGACGATCCCGACCCCGTGCCGGCACCCGCGCTCGGAGACCCGATCGATCAGCTCGACCAGCCCGAGCTGCTCCCCGTCGAGCGAGATCGGCCGGCCGGCCTCGAAGCCGATCCGGATCAGCTCGCTCTCGTCGGGGGCCTCCTCGGGCCTGGTCACGAGCTGGAAGACGTCGTCGGGCGGCGGCTGGTCGATCTCCTCGATGACCCGGCCCTCCGACGAGCGGCCCCAGAGGTTGTCGTCGATCGAGTACGGCGGCTTCTCGGCACCCCCGGTGACCGGGATCCGGTGCTCGCGCGCATACGCGATCTCCTCTTCCCTTCCCATCGCCCATTCGCGGACCGGGGCCAGCACCCGCAGCTCGGGGCCGAGCGCCGCGATCGTCGCGTCGATCCTCACCTGGTCGTTGCCCTTGCCGGTGCAGCCGTGGGCGATCGTGTCGCAGCCGTGCTCGCGTGCCGCGGCGACGGCGATCTTGGCGATCAGCGGCCGGGCGAGCGCCGTGAACAGCGGATAGCCCCCGCCGTAGAGCGCGTTCGCGCGGATCGCCGGCGCGACGAAGTCGGCGGCGAACTCCTCGCGGGCGTCGACCACGAGGGCCTCGGCGGCGCCCATGTCGCGCGCCTTGGCGACGATGGCGTCCAGGTTCTCGTCGGGCTGGCCGAGCTCGACGGTAAGCGTCACGATCTCGGCCCCGTACTGCGCCTGGATCCAGTGCAGCATCACGCTCGTGTCGAGCCCGCCCGAGTAGAGCAGCAGGACCCGGCCGATCTGCTCGGGGTCGGCTTGATAAGCGGCGATCGGCTGCTGGCGGGCGTTCACGGGACGGGCAGTCTTGCAGGTGGCGGCGAACGGCCGGCCTCGATCAGCGATGATCCCGGCGATGCGGCGACTCGCCCGAATCGCGTCGGTGGCGCTGATCACGGCGGGCGTCGTGCTCCTCGCCGACGCGGCGCTCACCCTGGTCTGGAAGGAGCCGCTGTCGGCGATCTACTCCGCGATCGAGCAGAACCAGGCTGCCGACGAGCTCAACTCGCTCAGCGACGAGTTCCTCCAGGACCCGGAAGTCGCCGACCTGGCGGCGAGCCGGGCGGCGACCGCGCGCCGTGCCGAGCGCCTCGCCGATCTCTACGAGAAGCGCCTCGAGGAGGGCAAGCCCTTCGGTCGCATCAAGATCCCGTCGATCGACGCCGACTACGTCGTCGTCGAGGGCACCGAGGAGGCCGATCTCGAGCGCGGTCCCGGGCACTACCCGGACACGGCGCTTCCGGGGCAGCGGCGGACCGTCGCCATCGCCGGGCACCGGACCACCTACGGCGCACCGTTCAACCAGATCGACAAGATCGAGATCGGGGACACGATCGTCCTCGAGATGCCGTACGGGACGTTCACCTACGACGTCACCGCAACGCGGATCGTCGACCCCGACCAGGTCGGGATCGTCCGCGACGTCGGCCATGACCGGCTCGTTCTCACGTCCTGCCACCCGCTCTACAGCGCCGCCCAGCGCTATGCCGTCTTCGCCGACCTGAAGCGGATCGACCTCGCTGCGCCGTAGCGCGCCCTAGCGTTCCGTAGGTGGCCTAGTCGTCGTCGCCGAGCGCCGCCGCGGTTGCCGCGAGCCCGTCGTCGAGCCCGGTCGCGGCCACCCAGCCGAGATCGTCGCGGGCGGCCCCGGGGTCGATCGCGACGCGCTGGACCTCGCCCTTGCGCGCCGGGTGGTGCTCGATCTCCGGGTCGGCGCCGGTCACGGCTCCGAGCCGGCGGGCGAGATCGAGGACGCTGGTCTCGATCCCGGTCCCGACGTTGTAGGGACCGTGAACCGCGGCGCCGTCGGCGGCGAGGACCCGCTCGGCGGCGAGGATCGCGGCAACAACGTCGCCGACGTAGACGTAGTCGCGGGTCTGCTCTCCGTCCCCGAAGACCCGCAGCGGGTCCTCGGAGCGGAGCAGCCCGCAGAAGATCGCGACGACGCCGGCCTCGCCATG
>DATMCB010000049.1:0-3902 GCA_035558835.1 Solirubrobacterales bacterium | reverse complement strand
TTTCACTGACTAGACGAGCGGGCGACCGATCCTGTGACAGTCGGAATAGGGTGCGGGCGGCCATGACCGAGGCGAGCGAGGCACCGGAGGGGATCGACGCGGCCAGGGTGGGCGCCTGGCTGGAGACGAACGTGGCCGGCGCGACCGGTCCGTTCACCTACGAGCGGATCGCCGGCGGCCGCTCGAACCTGACCTATGCGGTGAACGGGACCCGGGGAGGCAAATGGGCGCTGCGGCGGCCGCCGCTCGGCAGGGCGCTCGGCTCGGCCCACGACATGGGCCGCGAGCACAAGGTCGTCTCGGCGCTCGCACCGACGCCGGTCCCGGTCGCGCCGATCGCCGGCTACTGCATCGACGAGTCGGTCAACGGCGCCCCGTTCTACGTCATGGAGTTCGTCGAGGGGCCGATCCTGCGGTCGCGCGATGACGCCGCGACGTTCGGCGAGTACGACAGGCGGGCGATCGGCGAGCGCGTCGTCGACACGCTCGTCGAGATCCACGACCAGGTCCCGGACGAGATCGGCCTCGGCGATCTCGGCAAGAAGGACGACTACGTCGCCCGCCAGCTCCGCCGCTGGGGCAAGCAGTGGGAGGGATCGAAGACGCGCGAGATCCCGCTCGTCGAGGAGGTCCATGACCGGCTCGCGGAGCGGATCCCCGACCAGGGGCCGGCGACGCTCGTCCACGGCGACTACCGGCTCGACAACATGATCCTGACCCCGGGCGGCGACGTCGCCGCCGTCGTCGACTGGGAGCTCTGCACCCTCGGCGACCCGCTCGCCGACGTCGGCCTGCTGCTCGTCTATTGGGCCGAGGAGGGAGACGACCTGCTGCCGCTCTTCGAGCCGGCGACGATGGCGCCCGGCTTCCCGTCCCGCGACGGGGTCCGCAACCGCTACGCGGAGCGCTCCGGCCGCGACCTCGCCGAGATCGACTTCTTCGTCGCCCTCGGCTACTGGAAGCTGGCGATCATCCTCGAGGGCGTCTACTCCCGCTACACGAAGGGCCAGTACGGCAAGCCCGAGGACGGCTTCGAGGAGTTCGGCAAGAACGTCGGCCGCCTCGCCGAGGCCGCCTCAGGGGCCGTCGACCGCTTGGGTTGAGGCGCGCTGCCCGGCTCGCGCCGGGCCTGTTGGCGGGTCGTAACGCTTTCTTTTCAGCGAGGGACGTTCAGTCGCCCACTCGCGCGCGATCGGCTGCCATCGTCGGTCGCGTGGCAGGTCGCGGGCGGATAAGTACCCATGGGGGGATCAAATCCGCCCACGAGCAGCGAGAGAGGTCGATCTTGAAGCTCGCCCGTCGACAGCACTCCCTCGTCAGCCGAGACCAGCTGCTGGCGGCCGGGTTGAGTCGATCCGGGATTGGCAACCGGGTCGCGCGCGGTCGCCTTCATCCCGTTGTGACGGGCGTCTACTCCCTGCGTTCGCCCCCGCATTCGGTCCGCCAGCACTGGATGGCGGCCTTGCTGGTCTGTGGTCCGGACTCGGGGCTCTGCGGCCCGCCGGCTGCCGTGCTTCAGGGCATCGCCGACCTTCCTGGCCTACCGGCCCATGTGCGGTCGCCGTCGCGGAGAGGTCGTGATCGTCCCGGCATCGTCGTCCACCGCGGTGGCATTGACCCGCGGGACCTGCGGATCGTGGACGGGATCCGCACCGTCTCCGCAGACCTCGTCCTGATCGACCTGGCGCCCGAGCTCAGCGAGGCGGAGCTCGAGGTCGTCCTCGTCGCGGCCGAGTCGAAGGGTCTGCTGAAGCGCGGGCGCCTCGAGGAGCTGATCGCCGAGCGGGCAGGCCGTCCCGGCATCGGCAGGCTCGCGGCGATCACGGCGCTCGAGCCGGCAATCGTGAAATCCGGCCTCGAGCTGCTGATGCTGCCGATCGCCCGCGCGGCGGGAATCGGCAGGCCGCTCGCAAATCATCCGATCGCCGTGCCGGGCAGGAGCAGACCGCTGACCGTCGACTGCGCCTGGCCGGAGCTGCGCATGGTCGTCGAGGCCGACAGCCAGCGTTTCCACGGCGACTGGGAGCGCGCGGCGGCCGATCGCGAACGGGATCAGCTGCTCTCCCTGGTGGGCTGGCGCTGCCACCGCTTCGTCCGCGACCGCCTGGTCATGGCCCCGGAGGAGTCGGCGGAACGGCTTCGAGGCCTCGCGGCGGCGCGACGGACGGAGGTGGAAGGCGGCTACGTGTAGCGGTTCAGCTCGCGGCGGGCGATGACCATCTTGTGGACCTCGTCGGGGCCGTCGGCGACCTTGAGCATGCGGCTGAAGCGCCACATCGCGGCGAGCGGGGTGTCGTCGGACATGCCGAGTGAGCCGTGGACCTGGATGGCGCGGTCGAGGACGTCCATGACGACGTTGGCGGCGACGACCTTGATCATCGAGATCTCGCGGCGAGCCTCGCGCTTGCCGGCGGTGTCCATCAGCCAGGCGGCCTTGAGGGTGAGAAGGCGTGCCTGCTCGGTCTCCATCCGGCTCTTCGCGATGAAGTCCTGGACGAACTGCTTGTCGGCGAGCGGACCGCCGAATGCCTCACGCCCGTTGGCGCGGCGCGCCATCAGCTCGATCGCCCGCTCGCAGGTGCCGATCGCCCGCATGCAGTGATGGATGCGCCCCGGCCCGAGCCGGTCCTGAGCGATCACGAAGCCGGCGCCGCGCGGGCCGAGCAGATTCGACTCGGGGACGCGGCAGTCCGAGTAACGGATCTCGCAGTGGCCGGGGCCCTTGTCGTGGCCCATCACCGAGACCGAGCGGACGAGGTCGAAACCGGGCGCGTCGGTCGGGACGATGATCATCGACGCCTTGCCGTAGGGATGGGCGTCGGGGTCGGTGACGACCATCGCGATCGCGATGTCGGCGCCGACGGCGCCCGACGTGAACCACTTGTGCCCGTTGATGACCCATTCCCCGGCCGCCTCGTCGAGCTCGGCGCGGGCCTGCAGCGTCGTCGGGTCCGAGCCCGCCACCTCGGGCTCGGTCATCGAGAAGCAGGAACGGGTGTGGTCGTTGAGGAGCGGCTCGAGCCAGCGCTCCTTCTGCTCGTCGCTCCCGTGCTCGGCGAGGATCTCCATGTTGCCGGTGTCGGGGGCGGAGCAGTTGAACGCCATCGGTGCGACGACCGGGCTTCGGCCCATCTCCTCGCAGAGCATCCCGTACTCCCAGTTGGTCAGCCCGGCGCCGTGCTCCTCGTCGGGCAGGAAGAGGTTCCAGAGCCCTTCGGCGCGGGCCTTCTCGCGGATCCCGACGATGATCTCCGGGTACGCGACGCCGGGCCGAACCTCCTCGTCGAGCGCCGCGATCGCCTCGGCCTCGACCGGATAGATGTGCTCGTCCATGAACGACCGGACGCGGCCGAGCAGCTCCTCGAGGCGGTCTCCGAGCGAGAAGTCCATTCGCGGCGCAGCCTATCCGAGGCCGCCCGCGGCGATCAGACCGGAGTCTTCGGCCCGCCGGCCTCGTGCGACTCCGCCTCGTCGCCGACTGCGCGCGGCTGACCGTTCTGACTCGAGTTCGCCTCGGCCATCTGCTTGGCGTGCTCGGAGCGCGACCACGGCACGCTGACCAGCTTCCAGGCGCGGACGCCCTCGCCGTGGGGAAGCTTGACCTCACGGCGGAGCACGTAGGTGAAGACGACGCCGAAGAGCAGCGTCACGAACGCCGCCGTGACCATGACCACGGCGCCGTCCCCCTTCGTGATCAGGGTGATCCCGGAGGCGATCAGGACCACCGAGAGCAGGCCGCGAAGCAGGTTCTTGCCGCTCTTGAAGGCGAGGCGGCCGCCGACCAGCACGCCCGGAACGGAGCCGAGCAGGATGTTGCCGGCGAGGCCGAAATCGACGTTGCCGGTCACCCAGTGGGCGATGCCCGCGGCCCACAGCAGGACGGCGGCATGGAAGATGTCGGT
>DATMCB010000048.1:0-7145 GCA_035558835.1 Solirubrobacterales bacterium | reverse complement strand
ATGCCGTCGCCGGCGTCGAGCGCGCCCCCGCCGATCACGACGCCGGCGTTGGCGAGCGCGAAGATCGGCAGGATCAGAAAGCTCGTCCACGGGTGGATCCGGTTCTCGAGCTCCTCGAGGACCGGTCTGCCGCGGATGTCGCCGGATGGGGTCATGAAGGCGAGCGCGACGCCGGCGATCGTCGCGTGGACGCCCGACTCCAGCGTCGCGACCCAGACGAGGAGGCCGACGACCGCGTAGGGCCAGATCCGGACGAGACCGAGCCGCCGCATCGCCGCCACGACGCCGATCAGCGCGATCGCAGCAAGCAGCCACGGCAGCGACAGATCCGACGTGTAGGCGATCGCGATGACGACGATCGCGAGGACGTCGTCGACGACGGCGATCGTTACCAGGAACAGCTTCGCGCCGACGCCGACGCGCTCACCGAGCAGCGCGAGCGCCGCGATCGCGAAGGCGGCGTCGGTCGCCATCGGGATCCCCCAGCCGCCGGTTGCCGACGTGCCGGCCGTGATCGCCAGGTAGATCAGGATCGGGACGACGACGCCGCCTGCCGCCGCGATTACCGGCAGCGCCGCCCGGCGCGGATGGCGGAGATCGCCGGTGACGACCTCGCGCTTGATCTCGAGCGAGATCAGGAAGAAGAACAGGGTCATCAGCCCGTCGTTCACCCAATGGCCGAGGTCCTCGGTGATCGCGACGTCGCCGATGCCGATCTTCAGCTCGGTGTGCCAGAACGACTCGTAGCCGGCGATCCCGAAGACGTTGACCCAGATCAGCGCCACCACCGAGCCGGCGAGAAGCGCGAAGCCGCCTCCCTCCTCGGTGTCGAGGAAGCGGCGGACGGGGTCGATCGCCGCGATCGCTCGCTTCGGTCGCGGCCCGGACGGCATCGCCTGACCGTACATGCTGCAACCGGCGCTCCGGGGCCGGTGGCGAGCCCCGCGGCGGCGCTACCGTTCCCGCATGTCCTCGAGCGCCTCCCCGACCCTGCGGATCGCCGCCGGAGTGTCGGCCGTGGTCGGCGACACGCCGATGGTGGCGCTCAACCGCGTCGGCGCCGGACTTGGCGCCGAGCTCGTCGGCAAGCTCGAGTGGTTCAACCCCGGTGGCTCGATCAAGGACCGGATCGGCGTCGCAATGATCGATGCCGCCGAGGCGGACGGCCGGATCGAGCCGGGGCGGACCGTGATCGTCGAACCGACCTCCGGGAACACCGGTATCGCGCTGGCGATGGTCTGCGCGGCCCGCGGATATCGCTGCATCCTCACCCTTCCCGAGGGGATGAGCCGCGAGCGCGCGGCGCTCCTGCGCAGCTACGGCGCCGTCGTCCGCGAGACCCCTTCGATGGGCGGGATGAACGAGGCGGTCGACCTCGCCCGGCGACTCAGCGACGAGCACGACGAGGCCTACACCCCCCAGCAGTTCGACAACCCGGCGAACCCGGAGGTCCACCGGCGCACGACCGCGGAGGAGATCTGGCGCGACACCGACGGACGGGTCGATGCGATCGTCTGCGGCGCCGGCACCGGCGGGACGATCACCGGCGTCGGCCAGGCCCTGAAGGAGCGCAATCCCGAGCTCCACGTGCTCGCGGTCGAGCCGGCCGGCTCGCCGGTTCTCTCCGGCGGCGAGGCCGGGCCGCACAAGATCCAGGGGATCGGGCCCGGCTTCGTCCCCTCGGTGCTCGATCGCTCGGTGATCGACGAGGTGATCACGGTCGAGGACGAGTCGGCGATCGCCACCGCCTCGCTCGCCGCGACCCGCGAGGGCCTGCTGATCGGGATCTCGGCCGGGGCGGCGCTCCATGCCGCGATCGAGCTCGGCAGCCGCCCGGAGATGAACGGCAAGCGGATCGTGGTCGTCTTCGCCGACGCCGGCGAGCGCTACATGTCGCTGCCCTGGTTCGGAGGCTGACGCATGGCCGCGATGAACACCCTCGGACGGGTGATCAAAGAGGTCCGCGCCGACGTCGGCGCGGCGCGCGACCGCGATCCGGCCGCGCGCTCGGTCGGCACCTTCGCGATCCTCTCCTCGTGGGGCGGGGTCCAGGCGCTCCTCGCCCACCGCGTCGCGCACGCGCTGCACCAGAACGGCGCCAGGGTGATCCCGAGGGTGATCGTCTACGCAACCCGCGCCCTGACCGGAATCGAGATCCATCCCGGCGCGCGGATCGGCAGCGACTTCTTCATCGACCACGGATCCGGCGTCGTCATCGGCGAGACGGCCGAGATCGGCGACCGGGTGACGATCTACCAGGGCGTCACCCTCGGCGGCACCGGCTTTCAGCGCGGCAAGCGCCATCCGACCGTCGAGGCCAACGTCACGATCGGATCGGGCGCGAAGCTGCTCGGGCCGATCACGATCGGCCACGGATCGAAGGTCGGCGCCAACACGGTCGTCGTCACCGACGTGCCCGGCGGGGCGACGGTGGTCGGCAACCCCGGCCACATCGTCCGCGTCGAGGGCCGCCGCCCGGAAGGCCCCGACTCGGACTGGATCCACCTTCCCGACCCCGTTGCCGACGCGATCAAGGCCCTCTCCGAGCGGTTGAGCGAGATCGAGCGCCGCCTTGCCAGCCTCGACGGCGGCGAGGCCGAGGTCGAGGTCCGCGAGGTCGACCCGAAGCGCGGCCCGACGACCGCCGGGGGATGAGCCATGCGGGCCTGTGGCAGAAACCGTCCCGTATAGCGTCGTTTTCTGCCAGCGAGATCCGTCGCCCCTCGGTCGGCTGCGCCTCCTCGCGGTCTATCCTCGGCCGGCGATGGAGCGGACCGATCTCGACAGCGACGAGGGGGCGGGGGAGACCACCGGAGCGCCGATCAGCGTCGGCGCAACCGCCGTCGAGGGCCTGCTCGCCGGCCTCAACCCTGCCCAGGCCGAGGCCGTCCAGCATGGCGAGGGCCCGCTGCTCGTCCTCGCCGGTGCCGGTTCCGGAAAGACCCGCGTCCTGACCCATCGGGTCGCCTACCTGCTGGCGACCGGGATGGCGCGCCCGAGCGAGATCCTCGCGATCACCTTCACGAACAAGGCGGCCGGGGAGATGAAGGAGCGGGTCGGCGCGCTGACCGGCGCTGCCGCCCGCGTCATGTGGGTGATGACATTCCACTCGGCCTGCGTGCGGATCCTTCGTCAGCACGCCGACCGGCTCGCCTACAAGCGCGGCTTCACGATCTACGACGAGGCCGACTCGCGGCGGATGGTCAAGCGCTGCATGGACGAGCTCGAGATCGACCCGAAGCGCTTCCCGCCGCGCTCGATCAAGGCGCAGATCTCGGGCGCCAAGAACCGCCTCCGCGACGCCGAGACCGTGCGCGAGGAGCAGGGTTCGTTCTTCGAGGCGACGGTCGCCGACGTCTACGAGCTCTACGAGCGGCAGATGCACGCCGCCAACGCGATGGACTTCGACGACCTGCTCGTCCGCACGGTCAACCTCTTCGAGCTCTTCGCCGACCTGCGTGAGCGCTACTCGCGCAACTTCCGCCACGTCCTCGTCGACGAGTACCAGGACACGAACCGGGTCCAGTACCGGCTCCTGCAGCTGCTCGCCGGCGAGCACGGCAACCTGTTCGTGGTCGGCGACGACTCGCAGTCGGTCTACGGGTTCCGGGCCGCCGACATCCGCAACATCCTCGACTTCGAGCGCGACTTCCCCGAGGCGGCGACGGTCAAGCTCGAGCAGAACTACCGCTCGACCGGGACGATCCTCGATGCCGCCAACGGGCTGATCGCCCACAACCGCGACCGGCTCGAGAAGAACCTCTGGACCGATGCCGGCCGCGGCGAGCCGGTGACGATCGCCGAGCTCTCCGACGAGCACGAGGAGGCGCGCTGGGTCGCCGGCGAGATCGACCGCCTCGTCGACGAGCACGAGATCGGCCGCGACGACGTCGCGGTCTTCTACAGGACGAACGCGCAGAGCCGCGTCCTCGAGGACACCCTGGTCCGCTTCGACGTCCCCTACCAGGTGATCGGCGGGACGAAGTTCTACGAGCGGGCCGAGATCCGCGACGCGATCGCCTATCTGAGCGTGCTGGTCAATCCCGACGACAGCGTCTCGCTGACCCGGATCCTGAACTCGCCGCGACGTGGGATCGGCAGCACGTCGGAGGGACGGCTGCTGGGCTGGGCGAACACCACTGGGGTGTCGCCGCTCGAGGCGATCGCCGACGCCGGAGCGGTCCCGGGCCTCGGAGTTGCAGCGAAGAAGGCGGTCGCCAGGTTCGCGGAGCTGATCGCGAGCCTGACCGAGCGGGCGGAGCGGCGCGGCAGCGTCGCCGAGCTGCTCGAGGCGACGCTCTCGGAGTCGGGCTACATCGAGGCGCTGGAGGCGGAGCGGACGATCGAGGCCGAGGGGCGGATCGAGAACCTCCAGGAGCTGATCGGGATGGCCGCCGAGTTCGATGCCAACCGCGAGCTCGAGGGCGACAGCGAACTGGCGCCGCTCGAGGAGTTCCTCGAGCAGATCGCGCTGATCAACGAGCAGGACGCGCTGACCGACGACGCGACCAAGGTGACGCTGATGACGATCCACAACGCCAAGGGCCTCGAGTACAAGGCGGTCTTCATCATCGGCTGCGAGGACGGCGTCTTCCCGCATTCACGGTCGATCGACGAGGGCAACCTCGAGGAGGAGCGCCGGCTCTGCTACGTCGGTCTCACCCGGGCCCGCGAGTTCCTGACCCTCAGCTACGCGCGCCGGCGCAGCCTGTTCGGGTCGCAGGGGGCCGGGATCCCGTCGCGTTTCCTGGGTGAGATCCCCGATCACCTGGTCGAGCGCTACAGCGCCGCCCCCGCGACGACCGGCTGGGGCAGCGGCGGCGGCCTCGGCGGCGGGTTCGGGGGGACGTTCGGCAGCACCGGCGCCGGCCGCCTGAACGAGCCCGAGGGCGACGCGGCGGCCCTGGAGCTGACGGTCGGCGACGACGTCGTCCATGCGTCGTTCGGGGAGGGGGTCGTCACCGCCGTCGAGCCCGGCAACGTCGTCGTCGTCCGCTTCCGAAGCGGTGGCGGCGACCGGAAGCTCATGGCCGACTACGCCCCGATTCAGAAGGCATCGTGAGTCTGGAGCATCACGAGTGACAGCCGAGGTCCTCGACGGCAAGGCGATCGCCGCCGACCTGCGCCGGCGGGTCGCCGGCGTCGTCGCGGCGCGGGTCGCCGCCGGACGAAGGGCGCCGGGGCTGGCGACCGTGCTCGTCGGCGACGACCCCGCCTCCCACATCTACGTCGGCAACAAGCGGAAGGCGTGCGAGGAGGCCGGGATCCGCTCGATCCATCACGAGCTCCCCGGCGACGTCTCCGGGGTGGACCTCGTGGCGCTCGTCGCCGGCCTCGACCGCGATCCCGAGGTCGACGGGATCCTCGTCCAGATGCCCCTTCCCGCGCACATCGATCAGGACGCCGTCCTCGCCGAGATCTCCGCCGGCAAGGACGTCGACGGCCTGACGGCCGTCAACGCCGGCCACCTCGGCCAAGGGCGGATCGGCGTCCGCGAGGCGCTCGACCTCGAGCCCGACGAGCCGCTCGTCGGTCTCGTGCCGTGCACCCCGGCGGGCGTGATCGAGATCCTCGATCGCTCCGGGGTCGAGCTCGAGGGCGCCGTATCGGTGGTGATCGGCCGCTCGATCCTCGTGGGCCGGCCGATGGCGAGCCTGCTCGTGAACGCGAGCGCGACCGTGACCGTCTGCCACTCGCGGACCCGCGACCTCGCCGCCGCCTGCCGCGAGGCCGATGTCCTGATCGCCGCCGTCGGGCGCCCGGAGATGGTTCGCGCCGACTGGGTGAAGCCGGGCGCGACCGTGGTCGACGTCGGGATGAACCGCACGGACGCCGGCCTCGTCGGCGACGTCGCCACCGCCGAGGTCGCCGAGGTAGCGGCCCGGATCACGCCGGTTCCCGGCGGCGTCGGGCCGATGACGATCGCGATGCTGCTCGCCAACACGGTTCGCGCTTCCCGTTAGCACGGGGTTCCGGGTGCGCCCGTCTGTAGGGTCCGGCGCGACCTGGCCCCGATTGCGAGGTCGACGGGACCGAGGGGCCGAACCAACCCAGACAGGGAGAGTCAATTGGATACCAACAGGCTCAGCCAGGGAGAGATGATCGCCGCCGTCTCGGCCCTGCTGCTCCTCATCGTGATGTTCATCTTCACGTGGTTCAGCGTCGACCTCGGCGACAACAACCTGTTCGAGGCCTCGGGCGTCGACACCGGTGCGAACGCGTGGCAGGCGTTCGGGTTCATCGACATCGTCCTCTTCGTGACGATCCTCGTCGCAATCGGCGGCGCCCTGATCGCCGCGAACGCGACGAGCGTGAACACGCCGGTCGCGATCAGTGCGATCACGACGGGGCTCGGGATCCTCAGCGTCCTGCTGATCCTCTACCGGATCATCGATCCGCCGGGCTCCGGCGACATCCCCGACGGGTTCGACATCGGCATCAGTCGCGGCATCGGCGTCTGGCTTGGGCTGATCCTCGCCGCCGGGATCGCCTACGGCGGCTGGCGGGCGATGGAGGAGGAGGGAACCTCCTTCGGCGACCAGGCCGACCAGTTCCGCGGGACCGGCGGCACGGCACCGCCGCCGCCCCCGCCGCCGCCGAGCGACACGGGCGGCTCCCAGCCGCCTCCCGCGAGCTAGGCGCACCCGAACGGCTCGAAAGACCGCCCGGCCATCGAGCCGGGCGGTCGTTGCCGTTCCCGGGCCGCTTCCTACAATGGCGCCGTGATCGATCGCGATCAGGTCCTCCACATCGCCCGCCTCGCACGGCTCCGGCTCAGCGAGGAGGAGGTCGAGCGGATGGCTGAGGAGCTGTCGGGGATCCTCGAGCACGTCGAGGCGATCGGCGAGCTCGATCTCGACGGCGTCGAGCCGACCACACACGTCGTCGCGCTCGAGAACGTCCTCCGGCCCGACGAGCCGGTGCCGAGCCTCGATCGCGACCGCGCCCTCGCCGGCGCCCCCGACAGCGCTGCCGGCTCCTTCCGCGTTCCCTCTCCGCAGGCGTGACCGATCCACGGCTACTGACGGTCGCCGAGGGTCTCGGCGAGATCGCCACGGGCAACATGTCGGGCGACGAGTGGTTCGCGGCCTACGCCGACACCCCCGATGAGCTCGGCGCCTATCTGTGGCGACCGCAGGGCGACG
>DATMCB010000047.1:0-3492 GCA_035558835.1 Solirubrobacterales bacterium | reverse complement strand
GGCGCCGTGCGTCGTGATCGCCGCGAGCGGCGCATCCGGCGAGGACGCGCTGTCGAACGTCCGGGCGAGGACCCGGCCGCCGTTGTTCAGCGCCAGCGTCCCGGCCCGGTAGAAGCAGGCCTCGTCGATCCCGGCGAGCGGGTCCGCGCCGCTGCCGGCGGAGCGAACCAGGTTGGAGAGGATCCAGCTAGGCGCGTCGCCCCGGTGGTGCTCGTAGTCCTGGACGGTCGCGTTCTCGATCTCGACGCCGAAGCGTGCGAGCAGCTCGTTGAGGTTGTTGCCGTACTTGTCCTGCTCGGTCTCGCCGAGGACGATCAGCCCGCCGCCCGCCTCGACCCAGTCGGAGATCGCGTCGATCTCGGCGGCGCTGAGGCGCGGCTCGCCGACGCCAGTCGTCGACTCCCAGCGCGGCTCGGAGGGATGGGCGATGACCAGCACGTCCGCCTCGGCGAGCGTCGCGGCATCGAGCGCGGCGGAGTCGTTCGCGGCGACCTCGAAGTCGCGGCGCTCGAGCGCGGCGGCGGCTGCCGCCAGCGAGGCGTCAGCGGGGTGAGCGGCCTGCATGCGCTCGGCGATCTCGGTGCGGATCGACCACGCCTCGGAGTGGGCCTCGTCGAAGAGGACCCGGGCGCGTCGCGTGTGCTCGGAAGCTTCCATACGTTCACTCCTTCTGAAAGCGCCCGGCGGGATGCCTGAAGGCCGCGGCGCAGGCCCTAAGTTAGCGCGCCGCGGGGCCGGGAACCGCCCCACCGAAGCCGCGCGCCTCGACCGAGGAGATCGCGTCGGCGAGCTTCCCCCGCTCCTTCTGCATCGCGACCAGCTCGGTGGGCTCGAGCCCGGCCGGATGGCGAAGGCCGCGATCGAGCCGATCGCGCTCCAGCAGCATCCAGCGGAACTGCAGGTCGTCCTTCGTGGCCGGCTCGTGGTCGAGGGCCTGCAGCCGCGAGATCGCGTTGATCAGGTCCGAATCGGAGTCGCCGAGGCCGTCCAGCGGGTCGCTCGGATGTTCGCGGACGCGCTCGAAGACCGCCTGCAGGATCGGCGAGGTGAAGTGGTCGGAGCCGAGCCGCGCCAGGTACGGCGCCGCGGTCTCGGGCGCATCCATGCAGAGGGCGAGCATCATCGCCTCGCGGCGCTCCTCCTGGGTCGGCTCACGGCGCTGCCGCACCGCCGCGTCCGGCTCGTCCTCGCGGCGGCCCGCGGGCGCCGGTGCCCGCTCGGCGCGGGGCTGCCCGCCTGAGCGCATCCGGGCGGCGATCAGCTCCGGCGTGGCATCGAGGCGGTCGGCGGCCTCGCGGACCATCTCCTGACGGGTGATCGTCTCCCCCATCGCAACCAGGACCGGCGCGACCTCGTCGAGGGCGCGATCCCGCCCCGGCGGGGTCGAGAGATCGGCGTCGGCGAGGATCGCGCGGACGTGGAAGACGGCGAGATCGACGGCGTCGGCGAGCAGCTCCCGCAGCCGGCTCGAGCCCTCCTCGCTTCGCATCATGTCGGCGGGGTCCTCGCCCTCCGGCATCGCCGCGACGAGCAGCCGCAGCCGGCCGCTGCCGGCGACGCGCTGCGCCCGCAGCATCGCCTCGCGGCCCGCCCGATCGGCGTCGAGGGCGAGCACGACCTCCTCCGCATAGCCGCCGAGCAGCTTCAGCTGTTCGGGCGTGATCGCGGTCCCCATCACCGCGACGGCCTCCTCGACGCCGGCGCCGTGCAGGGCGATCACGTCGGTGTAGCCCTCGACGACCACCGCCCTCCCGCCGCGGGCGATCGGCCCGCGGGCACGGTCGATCCCGTACAGCGTGCGGCTCTTCCGGTAGACCTCGCTCTCCGGCGAGTTCAGGTACTTCGGCTTCGCGTCGGCGCCCATCCCGCGGGCGCCGAATCCGACGACGCGGCCGCGATGGTCGCGGACCGGGAACATGATCCGGCCGCGGAAGCGGTCGTAATGGCTGCCCGGCGTTTTCTGGGAGCGCTGGATCAGCCCGGCGGCGAGCAGTTCGTCGACCGAGAAGCCGGCGATCTGGCCGCGCTTCAGGACCGAGTCCCAGGCGCTCGGCGAGAAGCCGACGCCGAAGCTCTTCAGGACCTCCTCGCCGAGCCCGCGCTCCTCGGTCAGGTAGCGCCGCGCCTTGGCGGCCTTCGGCGACTCCCACAGGTAGGACTCGTAGAAGGAGGTGACCCGCTCGAGGACCTCGCCGAGCCGGCCGCGGCGGCGGCGCGCCTCCTCGGCCTTCGGGTCCTCCGTCTCGCGCTCGATCTCGACCCCGTAGCGCTCGGCGAGCGCCTCGACGGCGTCGGGGAACGCCAGCCCCTCCTTCTCCTGCACGAAGCGGATCGCGTCCCCTCCGGCCTCGCAGCCGAAGCAGTAGTAGAAGCCGTCGCGCGGCTTGACCGAGAACGACGGCGTCCGCTCGTCGTGGAAGGGGCAGAGCCCGACGAACCGCTCGCCCTGGCGGCGCAGGTCCGTGTGCGCGGAGACGATCTCGACGATGTCGGCGGCGTCGCGGACGCGCTCGATCGTCTCCGGCGTGAAACGGCTCATACCCTCAAGAATGCCGTGCCGGGCAACCGTGCGCCCCGCCGGCGGGCGGCGGGCCGGCGGGGAAGGCACCGCGGGAGCAACTCGCTTCGCTCGTGCGGACTACCCGCGGCACGTCCCCCGCCGGCCCTTTCATCGCGGTTGCTCCGCCTACAGTCGTGATTCCTCCGGCAGCGCGATCCGCCGGAAGGTGGCGATGCAGTAGCGGTCGGTCATCCCGGCGACGTAGTCGGCGACCCGCTGCAGGGGGTCCTCGCCGGGCGGGCCCGGCGCCATCCGCTCGGGATCCTCGAGGTAGTGGTCGACGAGGGTCGTCAGCGTCCGCAGGACCCGATCGTGCTCGGAGCGGGCCTCGGGGCCGAGGTAGACGCGGTCGAACATGAACTTGCGGAGCCGCAGCATCGCACCGCCCATCGTTTCGCTCTGGACGATGTCGCCGGCCTGCCGCGACTGCTCGACGATGTCGCGGACGAGCGCGTCGATCCGCGCCGCCCCGGTCGGCCCGAGCCGCTCGATCTGCTCGGTCGGCAGGTCAGCCTCGGAGATCACGCCGGCGCGGACAGCATCGTCGATGTCGTGGTTGATGTAGGCGACGCGGTCGACCAGTCGCACGATCCGCCCCTCGAGCGTCGCCGGCTTCCGCGAGCCGGTGTGGTTGAGGATCCCGTCGCGGACCTGGTCGGTCAGGTTGAGCCCGCGGCCGTCCCGCTCGAGTTGCTCGACGAGCCGCAGCGAGTGCTCGTTGTGGCGGAAGCCGGTGCCGCCGCGCTCCTTGATCGCCCCGTCGAGGACCTCCTCGCCGATGTGCCCGAACGGCGGGTGGCCGAGATCGTGGCCGAGGCCGATCGCCTCGGTCAGGTCCTCGTTGAGGCCTAGCGCCCGCGCCACCGTGCGGGCGATGAAGCAGGTCTCGAGGGTGTGCGTGAGCCGGGTCCGGTAGTGATCGCCTTCGGGAG
>DATMCB010000046.1:0-5455 GCA_035558835.1 Solirubrobacterales bacterium | reverse complement strand
AAAAGCACTTCGACGACTACGTCCGCCAGCAGGCCCACACGACGCCCGCCGACGAACTCCACAAACTCAACGAGCTGCGCGAAAAGGGCGCGCTCTCAGACGCCGAGTTCCAGCAGGCGAAAGACAAGCTGCTGGCGTAGGCCGGGACGATGGCGAAGTGGGGCGTGCTCGCCGTCCTCGGGGCGGCGCAGTTCCTGATGGTCCTCGACCAGGCGGTGATGAACGTCGCGATCTCGCAGCTCGTCGAGGACTTCGACACGACCGTGACGACGATCCAGATCGTCATCGCGCTCTACGCGCTCGTCATGGCGGCGCTGATGATGACCGGCGGCAAGATCGGCGATCTCCTCGGGCGCCGCCGCACCTTCGCGATCGGGATGGTGATCTACGCCTGCGGATCGGCGCTGACCGCCGCCTCGTGGAGCGTCCCGACGCTGATGCTCGGCTGGTCGATCCTCGAGGGGGTCGGCGCGGCGCTGGTCCTGCCCGCCCTGGTCGCGCTCACCGCGAGCACCTACCGCGGCGAGAGCCGCGCCGTCGCCTACGGGGTCCTCGGCGGGATCGCCGGCGCCGGGATCGCCGTCGGCCCGATCCTCGGCGGCTGGGCGACGACGGAGCTGACCTGGCGGGTCGTCTTCATCGGCGAGGTGGTGGTCGCGGCGGCGATCCTGATCGGCACCCGGCTGATCGACGAGCCCGAGCGGGAGCCGGGGCGGCCGCGCCTCGACTGGGTCGGCTCGGCGATGTCGGCGCTCGGCCTGGCGCTGATCGTCGTCGGCGTCCTGCAGGCGAGCAACTGGGGCTGGCTCCGCCCGCTCGCCTCGCCGATCGAGCCGTTCGGCTTCTCGCTGACGCCGTTCGTCATCGCCGCCGGCGCGGTCGTCCTTGCCGGCTTCCGGTCCTGGGAGCGGCGTCGCGAGCGCCGCGGCGAGGAGCCGCTCGTCCACTTCCGCCTCTTCGAGAAGCCGATGCTGCGCGGCGGCTTGACGATGCTCCTGGCGCAGAACCTGATCCTGATGGGAATCTTCTTCACGATCCCGCTGTTCCTGCAGGTCGTCCAGGGCCTCGACGCGCTCGAGACCGGTGTGCGGATGCTGCCCGCCTCGGTGGGCCTGTTCGTCAGCGCCCTGGCCGGCTCGGCGCTGGCGCGCCGCTTCCCGCCGCGCGTCATCGTCCGCGGCGGGCTCGCGATCGTCTTCGTGTCGACGCTGCTCCTCCTCGACACGATCGACGCGACGCTCGACTCGGCGTCGTTCCTGGTCGCGATGGGCGTGCTCGGAATCGGGATGGGCCTCGTCGTCTCGCAGCTCGGCAACGTCGTCCAGTCCGCGGTCGGCGACGCCGACCGCAGCGAGGCGGGCGGCTTGCAGAACACCGCCGCCCAGCTCGGCTCCTCGCTCGGCACCGCGTTGCTCGGCGCGGTCGTCATCAGCGGACTCATATACGCCTTCTCCGCGAACGTGGCCGCCAACCCCGAGATCCCCGCCGACGTCAAGGAGCAGGTCGAGGTCCAACTCTCCGCGGGCGGGTCGTTCGTCGCCTCCGATCAGGTCCGGGCGACCGCGGCCGATGCCGGCGTCGATCCGGAGACGACGGATGTGATCGTCGCCGACTACGAGGACGCCCAGATCAACGCCTTGAAGACGGCATTCCTGTTCGCCTCGCTGATCGTCCTCGCCTCGTTCTGGGCGGCGCGGCACCTCCCGGCCGAGCGCTTCGATCAGATCGAGGCGGCGCGGGCCCCGCCCGCGGCGACGGCCGATGCCTGACGCGGTCGTCTTCGACCTCGACGGCGTCCTGCTCGACTCCGAACAGCGCTGGAACGACGCCAAGGAGGCGGTCACGACGGCGGCCGGCGGCCGCTGGCGCGACGATGCCGCGACGGCGATGATGGGGATGAGCTCCCCGGAGTGGTCGGCCTACATGCACGACGAGCTCGCGGTGCCGTACGAGCCGGAGCGGATCAACGAGCTCGTAGTCGAGCGCATGGCGGCCGGCTATGCGGAGGAGCTGCCGCTCCTGCCGGGCGCGATCGATGCCGTCGAAACGCTGGCGGCGCGCTGGCCGCTCGGCCTCGCCTCCTCGTCGAACCGCGAGATCATCGACGCCTTCCTCGACCTCTCCGGCCTCCGCGACCGCTTCCGCGTGACGACCTCCTCCGAGGAGGTCGGTCGCGGCAAGCCCTCGCCCGACGTCTACCTCGAGGTCGCCGCGCGGCTCGGCGCCGACGCCGCTCGCTGCGTCGCCGTCGAGGACTCTTCGAACGGCCTGCGGGCTGCGGCTGCGGCCGGGATGGCCGTGATCGCGGTCCCGAACCCGCACTACCCGCCGGCGCCCGATGCGCTCGCGCTCGCCGCCGCCACGGTGATGACGCCCGGCGAGGTGACGCCCGCCCTCGTCGAGCGGGTGGCAGACTCGCCGTCGTGACGAGCGACGACGGGAGCGAGGGGCGGCTGCGGGACGAAGTCAGCGAGCTGACCCGCGAGCTGATCCGGATCGACACGTCGAACCCGCCCGGTCACGAGTCGCAGGCCGCCGGTTTCCTGGCGGGCTGGCTCGCCGAAGCGGGAGTCGAGAGTGAGCTCGCCGGACCCGACCCGAAGCGGCTCAATCTCGTCGCCCGGATCCCTGGAGCGGGGGAGGGGCCGTCGCTGATGCTGATGGCGCACACCGACGTTGTTCCCGCCCCCGACGCCGACTGGACGGTGCCGCCGTTCGCCGGCGAGCTCCGCGACGGCCGGGTGATCGGCCGCGGCGCCGCCGACATGAAGGGCGAGCTCGCCTCCCGCGTCGTCGCCTTCGCCGAGGTTGCCCGGAGCGGCGAGCCGCCGCCCGGCGACGTCGTGCTCGTCGCCGAGGCCGACGAGGAGCGCAACACCGCCGACGTCGGCATGTCCTGGATCGCCCGTGAGCGCGACGACCTCCGCTGCGACTACGCGATCAACGAGGGCGGCGGCACGCTCCTCGAGCTCGCCGACGGCCGCCGGGTCGTGACGATCTCGATCGGCGAGAAGCAGGTCGCCTCCGTCCGGCTCCGCTTCCACGGGCGCGCCGGGCACGCGTCGGTGCCCGCGGGCGCCGACAACGTCCTCGGCCGCGCCGCCGAGGCCGTGCAGCGGCTGCTCGATCACGGAGGCGAGGCGCAGCTGACGCCGGCGCTCGCGGCGGCGCTCGACGGGATCGGAGCCCCTGCATCCGACCCCGATGCGGCGGTCGCCTGGGCCGCCTCCCAGCACTCCGTGCTCGCCGGGATGGTCCCGGCGATGACCCGGATGACAGTGACTCCGACCGGCTTTCAGACCCACGAGCCCGCGAACGTGATCCCCCCGTTCGCCGACCTGATCTGCGACTGCCGGGCGCTGCCGGGGCAGACGCTCGACGACGTTCGCGCCCACATCGACGCGGCGCTCGGCGGGATCGAGTACGAGCTCGAGCTGCTCGAGCCGCTCGAGGGCGGGACCGAGTCGCCGACCGACACGCCGCTCTACGGGATCTGCGAGCAGTACGTCGCCGAGCGTTTGCCCGGCGCTCTCCTGCTCCCGGTGGTGACCCCGGGCTTCACCGACTCGCACTGGGTGCGGCGCGCGCATGACACCGTCGCCTACGGCTTCGCGCCGGTCTTCTCGACCCCGCTGGACGTCTATCTCGACGGGATGCACGGCGCCGACGAGGCGATCGACGTCGCCGACCTCGCCGAGATGGTCCGATTCAACCTGCGGGCGATCCGGTCGCTGAGCTGAAGCCCTCGATCCCTTCGAGGGTCGCGACGACCAGCTCGCCGATCGTCTCGAGGTCGTAGCCACCCTCCTGGACGATCGCGGTCGGCAGCCCGAGCCCGCCGAGCAGCTCGCCTGCCGCGCGGTAGCCGTCGCTCGTGACCTCGAGCGGGCTCTCCGGATCGCCGCCGGCCGCATCGACGCCGAGCGCGACGACGAGCGCGCGGGCGCCGGAGGAGCGCGCGAAATCGCAGAGGGAGGCGACGGCGTCGAGCCACGGCCCGTCGCCGGAGCCGGGCGCGAGCGGCAGGTTCAGGTTCGTGCCGGCACCGGGACCGGTTCCGCGCTCGTCCGCGAAGCCGAGGAAGTGCGGGAACCAGCCGGCGCCGGGATCGACGTGGACCGAGCCGGTCGCAACCTCGCCGTCGGACCAGAAGATCGACTGCGTCCCGTTGCCGTGGTGGGCGTCGATGTCGAGGACGGCGACCGGACCGCCGGTCGCGTCGCGGAGCGAGCCGGCCGCCGCGGCGGCGTTGTTCAGGTAGCAGGAGCCGCCGTGGGCGTCGCGGGTGGCGTGGTGGCCGGGCGGCCGGCAGCAGGCGTAGGCGGCGCCGTCGCGGGCGGCGATCGCCGCGGTCGTGATCGCGGCGTCGACCGCCCCCCGCGCCGCCTCCCAGGTCCCCGGGCCGATCAGCGTCATCGTGTCGTAGGCGAAGCGACCCGCCCGCGCGGTCGTGGCCGCCGGATCGATCAGCGGCAGATCGCCGATCAGGCCCGGATGAGCGAAGAGATATGGGACGACCCGGTCCTGTCCCGGGTCCACGTCCAGCCGCGCCTCCTCCCATAGGTCCCAGGCCTCGTGCAGCCAGCCGACCAGCGCCGGGTCGTGGAAGCGCAACGCGATGTCGTCCGGCGCCGCCTCGGCCGCGACGACGGGAGCCCCTGCGGCCTCGAGCGCGGCGCGGATCCGCTCCGCCCGAGTCGGCACCTCCGTCCCCGGCGTCCGCACCCCGACCCAGACCTCGCCGCCCGGCTCGTGCCGGGAGTGGGCGTCGCTCCAGACGATCGGGAGGGAGAGGGCCATCGCCTCGTCCTATCACGCCCAGGTGGGGGTTGACAGGCATCCGAGCGGCTGGATAGGTTCCCTAACGATCGTTCATTTGAAGACCGGGACGGAGATGGACATCAGGGAGGACCTCGGCGCCGGACGGGTCGCGGCGCCGCCGCGGGCGCTGCCGCAGCCGGCCGAGCGGCTCGACGCCTCCGGCCCGGTCGGCGATCGCGAGTTCGAGCTGGCGGTCGAGCGGCTCTGCCTCGACTCGACCTCGTTCCGGAACATCCGCGAGCGCAGCGGCGGCGATCCGGTCGTGATGGGCGAGCGGATCGCGACGATCGTCGCCGAGCGCGGCAAGATGCACAACCCCGAGACCGACTCGGGCGGCGTCCTGCTCGGGACGGTGACCGCAGTCGGCAGCCGCTTCGAGGATCCGCCCGCGATCGGCGCCCGGGTCGTGACGCTGGCCTCGCTGACGCTGACGCCGCTCCGCCTCGATGCCGTGACCGGAATCGATCCCGAGTCCGCCCAGGTCGCGGTCGAGGGGACGGCATACGTCTGGCAGTCGGCGCCCTGGGGCCTGCTCCCCGACGACATCCCGACCGCGACCGCGATCGAGCTCTACGACGTCTACGGCGCCGGTTCGCACACCCGCGACCTCGCGCCCCCCGGCGGTGGGACGGTC
>DATMCB010000045.1:0-2877 GCA_035558835.1 Solirubrobacterales bacterium | reverse complement strand
CGCGACCGGCGCGGTCGTGCCGGGGACGATCGGCACGCCCGCCTCGCGCATGAGCTCGCGCGCGCGCGTCTTCGAGCCCATCGCCTCGATCGCCGCGGCCGGCGGACCGATGAAGACGACGCCCGCCGCCTCGCAGGCCTGCGCGAAGGCCGCGTTCTCGGCGAGGAAGCCGTAGCCGGGGTGGATCGCGGCGGCGCCCGACTCGGCGGCGACGGCGAGGATCTTCTCGATGTTCAGGTAGCTCTCGGCCGGGACCGCCGGGCCGAGCAGGTACGCCTCATCGGCCTCGCGGACGTGACGCGCATCGCGGTCGGCCTCCGAATAGACGGCGATGGCACCGATCCCCATCTCCTTCAGCGTGCGGATGACGCGGATCGCGATCTCCCCGCGGTTGGCGATCAGGACCTTCTCGAACATGCGGCGGCGGAGGATAGTTGACCCCGGCGGAATGCTCCGTTTCGGCCCGCCTTTCGCGGGCCGCCAGTCAGCCGCGGGGCTCGTCGCCGGGCCAGTACCCCGTGGCGCGCTCGAAGCCGACCGCGCCGCCACGGCGGATCAGCGCCTGCACGACCCTGATGACCACGCCGCTCACCGCGGCGGAGATCAAGACCTCCGTCCAGGTGGCGTCGCGGTCGTCGGGATCGGAGGGATCCTCGTCGGCGATCGACGCCCAGATCTTCTCGAAGACCTTCTTGCTGAGCATGCCGGCGATCAGGCCGACCACGATCGCGAATGGCTTGTAGACGAACTTCATCGATCCTCCGTCGTGTTGGCGGCGGCGAGCGCCGCCTCCTCGCCCTCGCCTACCCAGATGACCTGATCCCTACCCGGACCGACCCCGATGATCGTGATCGGCACGCCGACGAACTCGGCGATGAAGTCGAGGTAGGCGCGGGCGGCCTCGGGCAGCTCGTCGAGGCTGCGGGCCCCGGTGATGTCCTCGTCCCAGCCGGGCAGCTCCTCGTACTCGGCGCTCGCCCGGTGGAGCACGGACTGGTGGTAGGGGAAGGTGTCGAACGTGGCGCCTTCGGGGTGCCGGTAGCGGACCGCGACCTGCAGCGGTCCGATCCCGGTTAGGACGTCGAGCTTGGTGATCACGAGCCCGGTCATCCCGTTGAGTCGGACGGCATAGCGGAGCGCGACGAGATCGAGCCAGCCGCAGCGCCGTGGGCGGCCGGTCGTCGTCCCGAACTCGCCGCCGTTCTCGCGCAGGCGCTCGCCGGTGGCGTCCTCGAGCTCGCTCGGGAACGGCCCCGAACCGACCCGGGTCGTGTAGGCCTTCGTGATCCCCCAGACGTCGTCGATGTCGGTCGGCCCGACGCCGGCGCCGACGCAGGCTGCACCGGCGATCGGGTTCGACGAGGTCACGAACGGATAGGTGCCGTGGTCGAGGTCGAGCAGCGTCCCCTGGGCGCCCTCGAAGAGGACCGAGCGGCCGGCATCGAGCTGGTCCCAGCAGATCCGGGCGGTGTCGGCGATGTGGTGCTCGAGCCGGTGGCCGTAGGTGACGTACTCCTCCGTCATCGAGTGGAGGTCGAGCTCGGGATCCTTGGCGTGCGGCCGCAGCAGCTGCCGCTTCGGCTCCATCGCCGCCATGATCTTCTTGCGGAGGATCTTCTCGTCGAGCAGATCCTGGACGCGGATCCCGAGCCGCGCCGACTTGTCCGCGTAGGCGGGGCCGATCCCGCGCTTCGTCGTGCCGATCTTGCTGCTCCCGAGCCGCGCCTCGCCGGCCGTGTCGAGGAGCACGTGGTAGGGCATGATCATGTGCGCGTTGGCGGAGATCCGCAGGTTCGACACCGTCACGCCGCGGCGCTTCAGCGCCTCGATCTCGTCGGTGAGGATCTTCGGGTCGATGACGACGCCGTTGCCGATCGCGCAGAGCGTCCCGTCGTGAAGGATCCCGGAGGGGACGAGGTGAAGCTTGAACTCCTCGTCGCCGCGGACGATCGTGTGGCCGGCGTTGTTGCCGCCCTGGAAGCGAACGACGACGTCGGCCCGCTCGGCGAGCAGGTCGGTCACCTTCCCCTTCCCCTCATCGCCCCACTGGGCGCCAACGATCACCAATCCCGGCATGTCGGTCGCGATTATGAAGGTTGCGCTGGCCCCGCACCGGGCGCCATCTCGACCCGGCGATCCTGGCCGAACAGCGGCAGCGGGTTGCCGTCGCACATCTCGACCAGCCGCGAGACCGTCCGCGCGCCCACCTGCGCGGTCAGCTCCGGCTCCTCGAGGTTCGTCGTGAAGACGATCGACCGCTCGTCGTTGTAGCGGCGGTCGACGATCGCGTAGAGCTGTTCGAGCACCCAATCGGTGCTGCGCTCGGCGCCGAGGTCGTCGAGGTGAAGCAGATCGACCGAGACGAGCCGGTCGAAGAACGCCAGGTAGCCGTCCTCGCCGCTCTCGGCATCGAAGGTCTGACGGATCCGGGCCAGCAGCGCCGGCGTCGAGTAGATCGCGACGGTCCGCCCGGCGTCGATCGCGGCCTTCGAGGCGAGCATCGCCAGCGTCGTCTTGCCGGTCCCCGGGCCGCCCATCAGCCAGAGCCCGTGTCCGGCGTCGAGCTGCTCGTCGATCGTCTCGCAGTAGCGGCGGACCGCGCCGACGGTCGCGCTCAGGCCCGGCTGACGCGCCATGTCGGAGACCGGCGGGCGCTCGAAGGAGACGCCGCGGTAGCGCTTCGGCAGCGATCCCTTGAGCCCGCTCGCGCGGGCGCGCTCGATCCGCCGCCTCCGGCAGTCGCACGGGCTTGCCGCGTCGTCCTCGTCGATCAGCCAGCCGGAGCCGTCGCAGATCCCGAGCGGACAGCTCGCCCTGGCGCTGACCTCGCCTCCCGGCTCGGGCACCGCGACCGGCCCGCCGCCCGCACTGCCGGGC
>DATMCB010000044.1:0-6794 GCA_035558835.1 Solirubrobacterales bacterium | reverse complement strand
AGCGGCCCGAGGAGGTCGCCGCCTGGCGCGAGGCCGCACCGTCGGCCGACCTCGCCGTGGCGACCGCCGAGATGCGCTCCGGCGAGCAGCTCCGTCTCGTCGAGCTGGCGCTCGGCCGGGCCAGCCGCAAGGCCGAGGCCGGAGCGGACGTCGTCATGCTGATCGACTCGATCTCGCGGATCGCGGTAGCCGCCGACGACCCGGGCCGCGCCAAGCCGATCTTCGGCGCCGGACGCGAGACCGAGGAGGAGGGCGTCGGGTCGCTGACGGTCGTCGCGACGACGCTCGGCGACGGCGGCGAGGACCAGGGGGGCGTCGAGCGGATCCTCGAGACGACCGAGAACGTCCTCATCGTCCTCGACCCGGATCTCGCGGCGCGGGGCATCTACCCGGCGATCGACTTCAGCGCATCGCGGATCAGCGGCGAGGAGCAGCTCCGCGACGCCGACGAGCTCGCCGCGGCCCGCAAGCTCCGGCACGACCTCGGCTCGCTGACGACCGAGCTGGCCGCCGCCGAGGTCCGCCGGCTGATCGAAGGCTTCCCGGACAACCGGGCAGCCCTCGGCTCGATCCGCACCTAGAGTCCGAGCCCTTGGCTCTGGTCGTCGGCTTCATCCTCTTCGCGATCCTCGATCCCCCGCTGGGCGTCATCGTGCTCGTCGCGGCCGCCGTCCTCGAGGTCGGCGAGGCGATCTTCTGGACCCGCTACCTGAAGCGGTTCCGCGTCAAGACCGGGGCGGAGGGAATGATCGGCGAGCGCGCCGAGACGATCGAGCCCTGCGAGCCGCGTGGCCGGGTCCGCCTCCGCGGCGAGATCTGGGATGCGGTCTGCGAGCGTGGCGCCGGCGTCGGCGAGGCCGTCCGGATCGTCGCCGTCCGCGGGCTCACGCTCGAAGTCGAGCCGCTCGGGCCGGCGAGGCCGGAAGACCCCGGCCGGCCTCAGCGGCGGTAGGCGAGGGCGCGCCAGGAAGGCTCGCGGGAGAGCTCGATCGGCTCGTGGTCGCGATCGGGCTGGACGTATCCGAAGGTGTTCGTCCGCTCGTCGAAGACGATGTCGAGCTCCCCCTCCTTGACGCGCTGGTCGAGCCAGGCGCCGCGGAAGACGAGGCGGCGGATCCAGTGGACGAGGCTCTTGTGGGAGCCGCCGACGAGCTCGAACCAGTGGGCGTTGATGTGCTCGCCGAGCGCCGAGGCGGAGTCGCGGATCTCGCCGTTGACGGCGAGCTCGACGAGGTCGTGAAGCTCCTCGGGCTCGAGGCCCGGCACGGTGAATTCGAGCTTGACCGCGGCCTGCTCGACCCGCTGCGAGAAGTCCGCCTCGTTGAACGAGAAGCGGAGCTCGCCGTACTCGAGGACGTAGTCCGACCCCGATTCGTAGTTGCCTCTGCGCGTTGCTCTTTCCATCTCTGATCCCCGGCTGACGGGGTTCTCCGTCGCGGGTGGCCCATGTTCTCCAACGGGTCCGGGCGCCGCCCGACAGGAGCCGTTCGTGAACGCAGGCTTGCACCCATCCGTCCCGGGGAGGAGACCGCGTTCAGGCGGCGACGGCTAGGGGCGCTGGAACGCGCGGCGGGGTCCACCGGACGATGGACTTCGAGCCGCGCCGCTTTCGCCGTCTTGGTCGCCTCCGGGCCGGCGGCATCGACGTCCCGGTGGCGACCGGCTTCCGCTCCCGGCTCCTCGGCCTCGCGCTGCTCGGCCGCGAGCGCGCCGGCCCCGGGCTGCTGATCCCGCGCTGCCGCAGCGTCCACACGTTCGGCATGCGGTTCCCGATCGACATCGTCTTCCTCGACAGTGCCGGGAGGGAGATCCGCAGGCTCGAGGCGGTTCCCCCGTTCCGAACCGCCTTCGAGCCGCGCGCCGCTGCCGTCCTGGAGCTGCCAGTGGATGCTCAGACGTCGGGGAAGCCGATCCACGACTCGCCCGTCGTCGGCTCTTCCGCTCCCGTCGCGCGCGGGTGCCGCTCGAGCGCTCGGGTCTCGCGCGGCAGCAGGGCGAGCAGCCAGGCGATCATCGCCAACGCGGAGCCGACCGCGAGCACCTCGGCGGCCCCGAGCGCGTCGGCGAGCGGCCCGGCGAGCAGGTAGCCGACCGGCAGCAGACCGAGCGAGACCATCCAGTCATAGGAGCTGACCCGCGAGAGCCGGTCGGGCGGGATCCGCTCGGCGAGCGCGGTCAGCCACCAGACGTCGAAGAGGGCGAAGCCGAAGCCGCCGACGAGCGCCGCCGGCAAGACCGCCTCGAGCGGCGCGCCGGCCGCGTAGGCGATCGCCATCGGGCACCAGAGCGCTCCCATGACGAGGCCGATGCGCATCGGCCGTAGCGGCCGCCAGCGGATTCCCGCGAGCGAGCCGACGATCGTCCCGGCGCCGAGCGCCGCGGTGACGATCCCGTAGACGTCGGTGCCGCCGTAGTTGTCCTCGGCGACGACCGGCCCGAGGACGAACCACGGCGCGAGGCCGCAGAACACCAGCGCGCAGGCGGCGATGAGCGTCGCCCAGACCCAGACGCGCGCCCGGACCTCCTCGTAGCCGATCCGGAGCTGGGCCCGCATCGACGCGGGCTCTTCGCCGCCGGCCACGTCGGCGCCGACCGCGGCCTCGCGCCGGCGCGGGCTCATCCGGACGAGCAGCGCGGCGCTGATCACGAACGTCGCGGCGTCGACCGCGAACGCCTCCCCGGCGCCGACGCCGAGGACGAGCGCCGTGGCGAGGGCGGGGCCGACGAACTCGCAGACGTTGTTCGACATCCCGACGAGCGCGTTCGCCTCCTGGATCTCCCGCTCGGGGACCGTCTGCGGGACGACCGCGGTCGAGGCGGGACGGAAGAACGCCTCGGCGGTCCCGAACATGGCCTCGATCACGACGACCTGCCAGATCTCGACCTCGCCGGTGATGATCAGTGCGGCGAGGGCGGCGTGGAGGGCGAAGCGGACGAGGTCGGTCACGACCATCAGCCGGTGGCGCGGGACCCGGTCGGCCCAGACGCCGCCGATCAGCATGAACCCGACGAGCGGGATCGCATGGGCGGCGAGGACGATGCCGAGGTCGGTCGGATCGCCGGTCAGGTCGATCACGAACAGCGCCAGCGCGACGGTCACGATCCGGTCGCCGAGCACGCTCGCGAGGCCGGCCAGCCAGAGCAGCCGGAAATCGCGGTGGCGGAGGGTCGCGAACAGTTCCTTCATCGCGCTGATTGTCAGCACGGATCGCGCTCCCGGGGGCGGGCGGTCCCGGCGCGGGGTTGAACGAGCGAGGATGCTGCCCACCGCCGAAAAGCTCGCCACCATCGTGATCTGCGAGGACGACGCGCTCACCCGCGAGGCGCTCTGCGAGAACTTCGAGGCCGATCGCTTCGAGCCGCTCGCCGCCGCCACCGCGGAGGAGGCGCTGCGCTTCTGCCGTTACGCCACGCCCGACGTCCTGCTGATCGACATCGGCCTGCCCGACGCCTCGGGGCTCGACGTGATCCGCGAGATCCGCGCCGCGACCGGCCCGGCGCCTCCCTACGACCCCGATCTGCCGACCGTCGCCCTGAGCGGCCGCGGCGGCGACGCCGACCGGGTCCGCGGCCTCCGCGCCGGCGCCGACGACTACCTGGTCAAGCCCTACTTCTACGAGGAGCTCCACGAGCGGATCGGCAAGCTGCTGGCCCGCCGCGACGGGACGAGGCGCGGCCCGACCCGGATCGGACTGCTCTCGATCGACCCGGCGACGCGCGAGGTCACGGTCGGCGAGCGCGAGGTCGTCCTCGCCAACAAGGAGTTCGAGCTTCTCCGCACGCTCGCCTCCGAGCCGACCCGCGTGTTCACCAAGGAGGAGCTGCTGCGCGACATCTGGGGATACGAGACGGCCGGTCGGACCCGGACCCTCGACTCGCACGCCAGCCGCCTGCGCCGCAAGCTCGATCCCGAGCGCGGCATGTACGTGATCAACTGCTGGGGCGTCGGCTACCGCCTCCTGGCCGGGTGATGCCGTGGCCGCGTGGGTCCCGATCCTGGTCGCCGCGGTGGCGCTCGTCGAGATCGCGAGGGTTCTCAGGGACGCCCGGCGCGCCCGCCGGATGAACCGGGCCATGCACGAGCTGCGGCGGCCGCTGCAGGCGATCGCGCTCGGGCTCGAGTCGGCATCGCCCGACCTCGGTGGCGCCGGCGCCTGCCTCGAGCAGGCGCGGGCGGCACTGCGCGACCTCGACGGGATCGTCAACGGCGGAGTCGAGCGGATTGCGGTTCGGCGGGCCCGGATCGCCGACGTCCTCGAGGGCCTCGAGCGTCGCTGGAGCTTCGCCGACGTGGTCGTCGAGCGGGCCTGCCCCGAAGCCGAGATCGATGCCGACCTGACGAGGCTCGGCGCCGCGCTCGACAACCTCGTCGTCAACGCGCTCCGCCACGGCAGCGGGGTCGTCACGGTCCGCGTGCTGGCCGGCGGCGGCAACGCCCGCTTCGAGGTCCGCGACCGCGGTCCGGCGCCCGCCGGGACCGGCGCCGAAAGCGGCGCGCGGGGGCCGCGTCACGGGCACGGCCTCCGGGTGGTCGCCGACGTCGCCGCGACCCACGGAGGCGAGGCGACCCCGGCCGGCCCGGCGCCCGGCGGCGGGACGCTGGCGGCGATCACGCTGCCGGTGTCGCGGGAGCCACTCGGCGCATGAGCCGTCGCGGGCGGGCGACGGCCTTCGCGGCCCTCGCGGTCGTCTGCGGGATCGCCTCGGCCGGTATCGCCTCCGCCTACCGCGATCGGGTCGACGAGCAGCTCGGCGAGACCCGGCCGGTGCTGATGCTGACGCGGCCGCTCGCGGCCGGCTCCGCGCTCCGGGGCCGGATCCTCGATCGGCTCGAAGTCCGCGATGTGCCGGTGCGGTTCCTGCCGCCAGACGCCATCGCCGATCCGGCCGAGGTCTCCGGCCGGCGCCTTGCCGGCACGGTCCCGGCCGGCTCCTACCTGCTCGGCTCGCAGCTGCGGAGCCCGGCCGCCCGGCCGGATCGCGGGCCGCGGCTCAAAGCCGCCCTTCATCCCGTCGACGTTACGGTCGGCGGCGCCGGCGCGCTGGCCGGGCCCGGCGCTGCGCGGCGGGTGGACGTCGTCGTTGCCGCCGAGCCCGTCACCGGAGGCCGGGCGAAGGTGAGCGTCGCTGCCCGTGACGTCCGGCTGCTGGCGATCGCGCCGGCTGCGCCGGGCGAGGAGACGGCGGCCGGCAGCGATGGCTGGAGCGCGACCCTGGCTCTGACCAGGGAGCAGGCGCTCGAGCTGATCGAGGCCGAGAACTTCGCGCGCGAGATCAGGCTGATCCCGATCCGATGAGCGCCGCCTCCCCCGACCACGTCGGCCGCCTCGCCGCGGAGCTGCGCGAACAGCTCATCGAGCAGCGCCGGGCGCTGGCCGTTGCCGGCGCCGAGGCGATCCCCGGCCTCCCCGAGGCCGTCGCGGCGCTGGTCGACGATCGAGCGGCATTGCTCTCCGAGGCCGATCGCGGGGCCGTCGCCGAGCGGCTCCTCCGCGACACGGTCGGGCTCGGCCCGCTCGAAGAGCTGCTTCGCGACCCGCAGGTCGAGGAGGTTCTCGTCAACGGCCACGAGGAGGTCTGGGTCGAGCGGAGCGGCGAGCTGCAGCGGGCCGGCGTCGTCTTCACCGACGAGGAGGGGCTCCGCGACGTCATCGAACGGGTGCTCGGACCGATCGGGCGCCGGGTCGACGAGCTCAGCCCGATGGCCGACGGCCGGCTTCCCGACGGGTCGCGGGTGAACGTCGTGATCCCGCCGCTCGCGGTGGACGGGCCGGCGATGTCGATACGCCGCTTCGCGGGCATCCGCCCCGACCCGGACGAGCTCGTCGCCCGGGGCAGCTTCGACGCCGAGCTGCGCGACCTGCTGCGGACGGCGGTGGCGGATCGCCGCAACCTGATCGTCAGCGGCGGCACCGGCTCCGGCAAGACGACGGTCCTGAACGCGCTCTCGTCCTTCATCGCCGCCGGCGAGCGGGTGATCACCATCGAGGATGCGGCCGAGCTCCGGCTCGTCCAGCCGCACGTCGTCCGCCTCGAGAGCAGGCCGGCAGGGATCGAGGGGAGCGGGGAGGTGACGATCCGCGACCTGGTCCGGAACGCATTGCGGATGCGGCCCGACCGGATCGTGATCGGCGAGGTTCGCGGGCCAGAAGCGATGGATCTGCTCGTCGCCCTCAACACCGGTCATCGCGGCGCGCTTTCGACCGTGCATGCCAACGGGGCGGGGGACGCGCTGCGCCGGCTCGAGACGCTGGCGATGATGGCGGGGCTCGGGGTCCCGCACGAGGTCGTCAGCGAGCAGCTCACCAACGCGATCGAGCTGGTGCTGCACCTCGAGCGTCACGGCGCCGAGCGGCGCGCCGCCGAGCTCTGCGAGGTCACGCGGGTCGCCGGCGCCCCGGCGGTCCGGGCGATCTGGAGCCGGAGCGAGCGGCGATGAGCGCCGCGGCGCCGGTTCTGCTCGCAGCCGTCGGCGGTGCGGCGATCGCCGTCGCGCTTCGCGACTGGCTCGCGGCGCTGCCCGCGCTGCAGCGATGGATCGAGGCCGCTGTCGGGGTCCTGATGCTGGCCGGCCGCGAGAACCGGGCGCCGAGCGAGGCGGAGCGGCGCCGGCTCGGAATCCTGACCGGGGCCGTCCTCGCCGCGATCGCGGTGCTGTCGACCGGCTCGATCGCGCTCGCCGGGCTCGCGGCCGCCGGGCCCGCCGCCGCCGGCTGGGCGGTGGGAAGCAGGCGCCGCCGCTACCGGCTCGCTGTCGAGGACGACATCCCGGCGATCGCGTCCGCAATCGCCGA
>DATMCB010000043.1:0-2896 GCA_035558835.1 Solirubrobacterales bacterium | reverse complement strand
CCGCCGCCGAGCGCCTTCGCAGCGGTCATCACGTCCGGCGCCACCGGTCCCTGCTCGTGCGCCCAGAGCGTTCCGGTCCGCCCCATCCCGGTTTGGATCTCGTCGAAGACGAGCAGCGCGCCCGCCTGCCCGCAGGCCTCTCGGGCGGCGATCAGGACGTCGTCGGCGATCGGGTGGACCCCCGACTCGCCCTGAATCGGCTCGAGCATCACAGCGGCGGTATCGGCGCCGATCGCTGCCGCCAGCGCCTCCAGATCATCGCGGGGAACCGGCACGAACCCGGCCGGAAGCGGCCCGAAGAGGTCCTCGCGGGCGAGCCGCGGCGTCGCCGCCAGCGCCGCGAGGGTGCGGCCGTGAAACGCCTGGTCGAGGACGACGATCTCGGGCCGGTCGATCCCGCGACGGTGGGCGTGGCGACGAACGAGCTTGATCGCGCACTCGTTCGCCTCGGCGCCGGAGTTGCAGAGGAAGGCGCGACCGCCGAGCGAGGACTCGACGAGGCGCTCGGTCAGCTCCATGGCCGGCTGCGAGTAGAAGAGGTTCGACGTGCCGCCGAGCGTGGCTGCCTGCTCGCTGATCGCGGCGACGATCCGCGGATGGCAGTTGCCGGCGTTGTGGACCGAGAGCCCGCTGAACAGGTCCACGTATGCGCGCCCGTCGGCGTCCCAGAGGGTCGCCCCCTCGCCGCGGACGAATTCGACCGGCGCCCGCGGATACGTCGGCATCGCGTAGCGACGTTCGAGCTCGCGGAGCGCCGCGACCGACCCCTGCGCGGCGTCGTTCACGGCGTCACCTTCGTGCCGATCCCGGCGTCGGTGAAGAGCTCGAGCAGGAGGCTGTGGGCGCGACGGCCGTCGAGGATGTGAGCCGACTGCGCCCCGCCGTGGATCGCCTCCACGCAGGCGGCGAGCTTCGGTCGCATGCCGCCGGACATCGCCGGCAACGCGGCCTCGACCTCGGCGACGGTGGTCAGCGAGATCAGCGTCGCCGGATCCTCGGGATCCTCGCGCCAGCCCTCTACATCGGTCAGGAAGATCGCCTTGTACGCCGGGAGCGCGGCGGCGACCTTGCCGGCGGCGCTGTCGGCGTTGACGTTGTAGGAGTTGCCTTCGCGGTCGGAGCCGGCGCCGGCGATGACCGGGATGAAGTCGCTGGCGATGTGGTTGAGAACGTCGACGTCGACGTTCTCGATCTCGCCGACGAGCCCGACCCGGTCGGTCTCGGCGACGGGGCTGATCTCGAACATCGCCCCGTCCTCGCCGGAGAGGCCCACGGCCGGCTGCCCGAGCCGGTTGAGTCGCTGGACGAGCTCCGAGTTGACCTTGCCGAGCAGGACCATCTTCGCGACCTCGACCGTCTCGGCATCGGAGACGCGGAGGCCGTCCACGAACTCGACCTCGAGCCCGAGCCGCTCCATGTAGTGGCTGATGTCCGGGCCGCCCCCGTGGACGATCACCGGGTTGAGGCCGACGTACTTGAGGAGGACGACGTCGCGTGCGAACTCGTCGCGGATCGCGGCGTCGCGCATCGCCGCGCCGCCGTACTTGATCACGACCGTGCGGCCGTGGAACTCGCGGATGTAGGGCAGCGCCTCGAGAAGCGTCTCGACGCTGCCGGCCGCCGCCCGGGCACGCTCCTCGGCGCTGATCAGGTCCCTCACGTCGTGTACTCCGCGTTGATCCTGATGTAGTCGTGGGTGAGGTCGCTGAAGAAGACGTGAGCGCTCGCGCCGCCGCGGCCGAGATCGATCGAAAGGCCGGCTTCGGGCCCGTCGCCGCCGAGCTCGTCGGCATCGACCCGCTCCGGGCCGAGCTCGCCGATGTCAGCGCCGGCGAGCGCCTGTCCGGCTGCCTGCGCGATCCGGCCCCAGTTCGGGTCGCGACCGTAGAGCGCGGTCTTGACGAGCGGCGAATTGGCGACGGCCCGCGCGACCCGCTCGGCCTCGCCGGGTTCGGCGGCGCCGCGGACCTCGATCCGCCCGACCCGGGAGGCCCCCTCGCCGTCGGCGACGATCGCGAGCGCGAGCTGCAGCAGCACGGCCTCGAGCACCCCGTCGGGCAGCGGCAGCCCGGACGCCCCGGTTGCCTGCAGGAGCACGGTGTCGTTCGTGCTCATCTGCCCGTCGACGGTGATCCGCTCGAAGGACTCGGCAACGGCGCCGCGCAGGGTGCGGTCGGGATCGCTGACGACGGCGTCGGTCTGCACGAAACAGAGCATCGTCGCGTAGCCGGGCTCGATCATCCCCGCTCCCTTCGCCTGGGCGGAGACGGTCACGCCGCCAGCGGTGATGCAGCAGCGCTTCGGGCCGGCGTCGGTCGTCATGATCGCCGCCGAGAAGTCGGCCCCGCCGGCGGGGCCTGTGGACGCGGCCGCGCGGTCGATTCCGTCGAGGACGCGATCGACGTCGAGCGGGACCCCGATCGTCCCGGTCTCGGCGACCGCGACGGCGGCCGCCTCGACCCCGATCGCCGCGGCACAGCGCTCCTGCATCGCGACGGCGTCGGCGTATCCCTGCTCGCCGGTCGCGGCGTTGGCGTTGCCGGAGTTGACGACCGCGGCCCGGATCGAAGCGCGGTCGCAGCGCTCGCGGCAGACGCGAACCGGCGCGGCGGCGGCGGCGTTCCGGGTCAAGAGCAGCGCCGAGCCGATCTCGGCGGCCGCGTCGCAGGCGACGATGCCGACGTCGGTGCCGCCGTCGGACTTGAGCCCGCAGGCGACCCCCGCCGCGCGGAAGCCCGGCGCCAGCGCAGTCGGCTCGGCCTCGACCACCCCGCCGGGAACGTCGACCCAGCGCGACCTGAAGAACCGGGCGGATTCGGCCCTGTCCGCCGTCCGCTGTCCGCTGCCCGCCGTCAGCTCAGTCCCTCGCGCTCATCCAGCCCGAGCATCAGGTTCA
>DATMCB010000042.1:0-5278 GCA_035558835.1 Solirubrobacterales bacterium | reverse complement strand
GGCATGACCGCAACCGGCGCGCTGATCGCCCGCCATGTCGCCGACCTCTTCCCGACCCAGACCTCGCGCTTCGACCTCGCCCAGGCCGCCCGCCGCGGGGTGATCGCGCCGCTGCGCTGCATCAGGATCCCGCCCGGTCCGGGGGTGCGGACGCTCACGAACGTGCCGCTCCGCCGCGGCGAGGTCGATCAGGACTTCGACCAGGAGGAGCTGGCGAAGCTGCTCGACCAGGGCCCGTTCAACGTCGCCATCGCCGACCTCTACGCATCCCGCTTCAAGAAGGTGCCGGGCGTCATCTACACCGCCGGCGTCAGGCACGCCAACAACGTCGCCGAGGCGATGCGCGAGTTCGGGATCAACGCCCGCGCCGTCTCCGGCGAGACGCCGAAGCGCGAGCTGGCCGAGATCCTCGCCGCCTTCGAGCGCGGCGAGGTCGACGTCCTCTGCAACGCGATGCTGCTCGCCGAGGGCTGGAACTCGCCGCGGGCGACGATCTGCATGCACCTCGCCCCGACCGCGTCGAAGCGGATCTACCAGCAGCGGGTCGGCCGGGTGACCCGCCGCAATCCCGGCAAGGAGGCCGGACTGGTCATCGATCTCGTCCACCCCGCGACCCGCCACGACGAGGCGATCATCACCCTCCACAGCCTCCTCGACCGCGACGTCTACCGCGGCGGCGCGATCGTCGTCGGCCCGGTCCGCCGCGGCCGTGGCCGCCGGGTCCGGGTCGAAAAGCGGGTCGTGCCCGTCTCCGCCGATCCCGAGCGCCGGCTGCAGGTCCTCGAGCGAGAGATGTGGCGGATCGCCGTCGAGCGGCTCGACTACTCCGAGCAGCACGTCTGGGCGGCGCTCGCCGGGGCCCGGGTCCAGCCGAACTCCTGGCGCAAGGCGAAGGCGATGCTCCAGCACGACCAGGCCAAGGAGCTGCGTCGCCGCTTCCTGCTGACCTGCATCCAGCGCAACCGCTCGACCCAGCTGAAGCTGAAGGCGCTCGGCGAGCTCGCAGCCACACGCGAGGCGGAGCCGTTCGACGAGGCGATCGACATGGTCGGCACCTGGCAGCGCGACCAGCGCCGCGCCGGCGTCCGGATCCTGCTCCAGGCGCTCGCCGAGAACCGGATCGGCCGCCGCGATCAGGCCCAGGCCTGGGTCTGGCGGCTCGCCGAGTTCACCCGCGACTCGCACGAGGAGTACGCGGTCGCGCGCTGGCCCGAAACCAAACGCCTGCTTGGTCTGTTCGTCAACTCCTCCGGACGCGCCCACGGCAAGAACGCCCGCCGGCTCGTCCAGGCCGCCCGCGGCCAGGACCGCCGCCTCGCGGTTGCGCTGCTCGCCGCCGCAGTCGCGCACACGCCGGAGGCGGAGGAGGTCCTCCGCGGCGCCCGGATGCGGATGGCGAGAAAGCCCTCGGCGGTCGCCCGCGAGCTCCTCCGCAACCTCCCGAAGGGGAGCGGAAAGAAGCGCCGCCGGCGCAGCAAGCGCACGCGCGAGGAGGGCGGCGAGGAGAAGCCGTCCGAGGAGAACGGGGTCGCCACCGGCGACGACGGTGGCGACGAGGCGATCGACGCGGAGCTCGAATCCGGGAGCGGCGCTCAGGCCGAGACCGGCGACGACGAAGGCGACAGCGCCGCGGACGAGGAGGCGGCGCCCGATCCCGAGGACGACGACCTCGAGCCGGCCTCGCCGCCGGTCTCGGCCTCCGATCACGACAAGTCGGAGACGGAACCGAAGCCGAAGCCCCGCAGCGGCCGTCGCCGCCGCGCCGCCTGATTCTCAGAGCTCGAGGCTGATCTCGCCGGAGCCGAGCGCGATCAGCTCGCCGCCGGCGCTGCGGACGAGCAGGTTGCCGCGCTCGTCGATCCCCTCCCCGGTCCCGCTCCGCCCGCCCACATCGGGGCCTCCGGACCAGCTCAGCTTGCGTCCGCGGAGCGCGTCGCGGGCCGCGAACGCCTCGAGGACCCGGGGCTGGTCGGCGTCGACCCACTTCGCCAGCGACCGGTTTAGCGCGTCCCGCATCCGCTCCGGCTCGATCCCGTGGCCGAGCGAGGTCGCCGGCCAGCGCAGGTCGTCGGGGAACTCGTCGTCGGCGATCCCGAGGTTGACGCCGATGCCGATCACCGCCCACTCCGGAGGGCGCGCCTCGATCAGGACGCCGGCGAGCTTGCGCTGCTCGATCCAGACGTCGTTCGGCCACTTGAGCTCGCAACGGACCGGGGCGAGCGACTCGCATGCCTCGCAGACGGCAACGGGCGCGGCGAGCGGCAGCAGGACGTCGTCGAGGTCGAGCGGCCGGAGGATCGCCGAGTAGAGCAGCGCCTTACCGCGCGGCGCCGTCCAGACGCGATCGCCGCGCCCGCGGCCGGCGGTCTGCTCGTCGGCGGTGACGACCGTCCCCGACGGTGCGCCGTCCGCGGCAAGGTCCTTTGCCACCAGGTTGGTCGAATCGATCACCTCGTGGTGGTGGAGGGGCGCGCCGAACCTCACGGACGGATCGTAAGACCGGCCCGGCGGCGCAGCCGTCCCGCCAGGGAGGCGGCGGAAGCGGACGCGCAGCGGAGCATTCCGCCGCGGTGGTCAGGGTGCGGGCTCGAGCTCGACCACGTCGCCGACGCGGAGGTCGAGGACCTCGCTGGCATCGCCTCGGTTGACGGCGATCGCCATCCGGCCCGAGGAGTCCTCGTAGAAGAGGAACCTGCCGTCGGCGACCTCCTCGAAGGAGGTCGCGCGAGTGGCGGTGCGGCGGCGCTTGCGCGAGCCGACCGAGACCCGCATGGCGCCGGCGAGGGGGTGGCCGTCGAGGTCGTCGCGGCTGAGGTCGAGCGAGATGTTCCCGAACCCGTCGATGCGCTCGGCGTGCGCGAAGGCGCGGAGCTGCTCGAGCCGCGGGCGCGAGACCGGCTGGCGCTCGAGGCTCTCCGGGTCGATCGGAGTGCCGGCGGCGGCAAGGTCCTTGCCGAGCGCGAGGTTGGCGGCCACCGGGGCGAAGAGGTCGCGGCCGTGGAAGGTCGCCGAGGGGTGCTCGAGGCGGAACGGCGACTCGCTGATGTCGACCGCTTCGGCCGCGCCGCCGAGGACGTCGACCGCCGGTGGCAGCAGGCCGTTGTCGGGGCCGACGAGGAGGTGGCCATCGCCCTCGGTGCGGACGGCGACGGCACGGCGCGGTCCGCCGACGCCGGGATCGACGATCGCGAGGTGGACGCCGACCGGCGCGTAGGGCAGCGAGTCGGCGAGGATCGCCGAGGCCTGGCGGACGTCGTGGCGGCCGATCCCGTGGCTGATGTCGATCACCTGGGCGCCGGGCGCGATCCGCGCGATCACCGCGCGGCAGACGCCGGCGAAGTCGTCGGCGACCCCGTAGTCGGTCAGAAAAGTGATCGGCAGGCTCATCCGGAATCCACTGTAGATGGTCGATTCCAGCGGATCCGGGCGACCCGGGTCAGGTGGCGTCGGCGAGGAGCGCGGCGACGAGGCCCTCGGGGTCGTGCCGGTCGGCCTCGACGGCGACGTCGAGGCCGAGGTCGCGCGCGGTCGCGCTGGTGACCGGGCCGATCGAGACGACGCGGGCCCCGGCCGGGAAGGCATCGCCGACGCTCTCGAGGAAGAAGCGGACCGTCGAGGAGGAGGTGAACGTCACGTAGTCGGCGTCGGCGATCGCGGCGAGCAGCTCCTCCGAGGCGGGCTCGCGGACGGTCTCATAGAGCGGGACGACATCGACCTTGGCGCCGCGCTCGGCGAGCGCATCGGGGAGCACGTCGCGGGCCTCGGCGGCGCGGGCGACGAGCACCGGCCGATCGGAGACCTCGACCTCGCGCAGCGCCTCGACCAGCGACTCGGCGATCGAGCGGGGCGGGACGATGTCGGCGATCAGGCCGAGCTCGCGCAGCCGCCGGGCGGTCCCGGGGCCGATCGCCGCGATCGTCGCGTTGGCGAGCGCTCGGCCGTCGAGCCCGCGCTCGGCCAGCGCCGCCATCAGCAGCTCGGCGCCGTTCGGGCTCGTCAGGCCGACGAGCGCGTAGGAGTGGATGCTCTCGACCATCGCCGCGACCTCGGGGCCGTCGATCCGCGGCTCGATCCGGATCGCCGGCAGCTCGACGGCCTCGGCGCCGAGACCGGCCAGGGTCGCCGCCAGCGAGCTCGCCTGCGCCCGGGCGCGGGTGACGACCACCTTGCGGCCGTGCAGAGGCCGCTCCTCGAGCCAGGCGATCCGCTCGCGCCGGGCAGCCACCGGGCCGAAGACGAGGATCGCGGGCGCCTTCAGGCCCGCCTCGGCGACGGCATCGGCGAGCGTTGCCGCGGTCGCGACGACGGTGCGCTGACCGGGCCAGGTGCCGCGCTCGACCGCTGCCGCCGGCTCCTCGGGATCGCGCCCGCCGGCGATCAGGCGCTCGGCGATCCGCGGCAGGTTGCGGACGCCCATGTAGAGGACGAGGGTGCCGGGAAAGGCGGCGAGCGCCGGCCAGTCGATCGCCGAGGCCTCCTTCTCGGGGTCCTCGTGACCGGTGACGAAGGCGACCGCCGAGGCGTCGTCGCGGTGCGTCACCGGGATCCCGGCGTAGGCGGAGGCGGCGACGCCGGCGGTGACGCCGGGCACGACCTCGAAGGGGATCCCCGCCTCGCGCAGCGTCTCGGCCTCCTCGCCGCCGCGTCCGAACACGAACGGGTCGCCGCCCTTGAGCCGGACGACCGACCTGCCCTCGCGCGCGATCGCGACCATCCGCCGCTCGCTCTCCTCCTGCTCGACCGCGACTGCCCCGGGCGCCTTGCCGACGTAGATCAGCTCAGCGTCGGGGCGGGCGCCGTCGAGGGCGCCGGCCGGGATCAGCCGGTCGTAGAGGATCGCGTCGGCGCCGGCGATCAGCTCGAGGGCGCGGCTCGTCATCAGGCCGCGGTCGCCGGGGCCGGCTCCGACGAGGTAGGCGACGCCGGGACGCGGGCCCGCGCCGGCGCTCGGCCGATCAGCCATCGGTCTCCCCCGCGCTCGCCCGCTCGAGCAGCTCGCCGGCGCCGGCCCCGAGCATCCGCTCGACCAGCGCCTCGCCGAGCCCGACCGGCTGGTCGGGATCGCCGCGAACCTCGTCGTAGACGTGCTCGCTGCCGTCGGGGAGCCCGGCGAAGCCGCGGATCAGCAGGACGCCGTCGTCGTGGCGGGCGCAGACGCCGACCGGCGTGTCGCAGCTCGCCCCGAGCCCGGCGACGACGGCGCGCTCGGCGCTCAGCTCGACGAGCGCTTCGCGATCGGTGAGATCGGCCGCAGCGGCGGCGGCCGGACCGGCGTCAT
>DATMCB010000041.1:0-12736 GCA_035558835.1 Solirubrobacterales bacterium | reverse complement strand
GCTGCGCGGCGATCCCGGCGCCGACGCCGGCGACTTCGATGCGATCGTCGCCGACCTCGAGCTCGTCGATCCGCAGGCGGTTGCGTCGGCCGGGCCACCCTCGCTCGGCTTCTACTCCCACGTCGACGTCGCCACCCGTCGGCGCGCCGAGGCCGCCGGCATCGACGTCGTCGTGCCGCGTTCGCGGATGGCACGCGAGCTGCCGGACCTCGTCGCCGGCCTGCTCGAACGGACCCGCTGACTGCAACGAGGCGACGAAGCGGCGGTTTCGGGCGGCTCGGGTACTAGACTGGCGCCGCCCATCTGCGCCCCCGGTGCGGAAACGCCCTCAACAGGAGGTTTTTCAGAGTGCAGGATCGAGGATTGGCCGCGTACATCGCGGAGCTGATCGGGACGTTCTTCCTCGTCTTCGTCATCTGTACGGTCGTCAGCCTGTACGTCGCTGGCGGCGGCTCGGCGCAGTTCGGCTCTGACTTCGCGGTAGTCGGCTTCACGCAGGGCCTCGTCCTGTTCGCGCTGATCATGGCGTTCGGCGCCGTCAGCGGCGGGCACTTCAACCCGGCGGTGACGACGGCGGCCGCGTTCCTGCGGCGGATCGACCCGATCGACGCCGTCGTCTATGTGCTCGCGCAGCTCTCCGGCGCCGTGCTCGGCGCGCTCGCCGTCAAGGGCCTGCTGCTCGACGAGGGTCGCGCCGTCGACTGGGGCGCCGGCACGATCAGCCCGCTCCTCGGCTCCGACTTCGCGGGGATGGTCTGCGAGGGGATCGGGACGCTGCTGATCGTCCTCGGCGTCGTCGCCGTGGCGATGAACAAGCGCGCCCGCAACGAGTGGGGCCCGCTGACGATCGGCCTCACCTTCGCGTTCTGCGTGTTCATCTTCGGCCCGCTGACCGGCGGCTGCTTCAACCCGGCCCGCTGGTTCGGCCCGGCGCTGGTCAGCAACGAGTGGGGCGGCGTCTGGCCCTACATCGTCGGCCCGCTGCTCGGCGCTCTGATCGCGGCTTTGATCTACAAGTTCGTGATTACCGCAGGCGAGCCCGAGGCGGAGCTCGAGCTGGCCGAAGGGCCCTCGAAGGGGCCCGGACCGCGTCCGCAGAAGTAGGGCGGCCGGGACAGATCCTCAGCGGGGTGTCCTGCCGCCGGCCGGGCACCCCGCTTCGTTAGCGTGAGGTCGATGCGGCGCGTCACCTTCTCTCGCAACCTGACGCTCTCGCTCTCGCGGACCTGCCGCTGCTACTGCAAGTACTGCGCGTTCGCCACCCACCAGGCTCACGTCCATCCTCCCGAGGCCGTGATCGAACGGCTCGACGCGGCCGCCGTCCGCAACGTCAAGGAGCTGCTCGTCCTCACCGGCGAGCGTCCGGAAGTCAACCCGCTCGTCGCCGAGCGGCTCCGCGGCTGGGGCCACGACGACTTCACCTCCTACGTCCGCTGGGCCTGCGAGGAAGCGCTGGTGCGGGGGATCCTCCCGCACACGAACATCGGCGTCGCGAGCCGCGAGGACTACGAGCGGCTCCGCGAGGTGACCGCCTCGCAGGGGCTGATGCTGGAGTCGATCAGCGAGCGGCTGATGGAGACGGTCCACGCCGGCTCGCCGACCAAGCACCCGCGGGTCCGGCTCGACGCGATCGCGGCGGCCGGCGAGCTGCGCATCCCGTTCACGAGCGGCATCCTCGTCGGGATCGGCGAGAGCGAGGAGGAGCGGGTCGCCTCGCTCGAGGCGCTCGCTGAGCTGCAGCGACGTCACGGCCACATCCAGGAGGTGATCCTCCAGAACTTCGTCGCACATCCGCGGTACTACGGGGCGGAGGTAGCCGACATCGCCGCCGAGGCGAGCGAGCGGCAGTGGGCTGGAGACGCTGGCAGCAGGCAGCAGGCAACAGACACCGCGCTGCCCGATTGGGCCTCGCCGGTGACGCTGGAGGAGATGACGCGGCTCGTCGCCGAGTGCCGGCGGCTGATGCCGGAGGTCGGCGTCCAGGTGCCGCCGAACCTCTCCGGCTGGTGGCTCGACCTCGTCGAGGCGGGGGCCACCGACCTCGGCGGCCTCTCGGCCAACGGCGACCACATCTCGCCCGAGCATCCCTTCCCGAGCCCGCTTCAGGTCCGCAAGCGGCTGCGTCCCCGCGGCTACGCGCTGACCGAGCGGCTCTGCGTCTACCCGCAGTACATGAACGGGGAGTGGCTCGATCCTGGCGTCCTCGACGTGCTTGCCGAGCGGTTCCCGACTTTCCTGCCCCGGCGGGTCGCGTTTCCGGCGGCGACGAACGGCAACGGCGCGCCGGCGATCGGCCCCGGCGACCCGGTCCGCCGCGCCGTCGAGCGCGGGCTCGAGGGACGCGAGCTGAGCCCCGCGGAGCTGACGGCGCTGTTCGCCGAGACGCGGCCGGAGGCGGTCGAGGAGATCCGTGCCGCCGCCGACGAGCTTCGCGCCCGCCTCGCCGGCGACGTCGCGACCTTCGTCGTCAACCGCAACATCAACTTCACGAACGTCTGCACGGTCGGCTGCGCGTTCTGCGGCTTCGGGCAGACGAGCCGGAGCCCCGACGCCTACGAGATCGACCCCGACGAGTTCGCCGAGCGGATCCGCGAGGCGGTCGCCTTCGGGGCGACCGAGATCTGCATGCAGGGCGGCATCCACCCCGACTACACGCTCGACCACTACGGCCGCTGGCTGCGGCGGGCGAAGGAGGTAGCGCCGGAGATCCACCTCCACGCCTACTCGCCGATGGAGGTCCACTTCATGTGCGAGCGCTCCGGGCGCGATCCCGACTACGTGTTCGCCTACCTGCGCGACCAGGGCCTCGGCTCGACGCCGGGCACCGCGGCCGAGGTCCTCGAGGACGGGGTCCGCAACCGGATCTCGCCGAACAAGCTCCCGGCCGGCCGCTGGGTCGAGATCATCGAGGCCTCGCACCGGGCGGGACTGCGATCGACGTCGACGGTGATGTTCGGCCACATCGAGAGGCCGGAGGAGCTCGCCGAGCACATGCGGGTCATCCGCGCCGTCCAGGAGCGGACCGGCGGGATCACCGAGTTCGTGCCGCTCAGCTTCATCCCCTACCACACGATGCTCGGCCGCACCCACGGGATCGAGGAGATCTCCGACGCCGAGAACCTCAAGCACACCGCGGTCTTCCGGCTCGCTCTCGGGCAGGCGATCCCGAACCTGCAGGCGAGCTGGGTGAAGATGGGGCTCGGGGCGGCCACCGAGGCGCTCCGCTGGGGTGTCAACGACCTCGGCGGCACCCTGATGGAGGAGAGCATCTCGCGGATGGCGGGCTCGCAACACGGCTCGCGGCTCGAGCCCGAGGACCTGATCGGAGCCGCCCGCGCGGCCGGGCGGACGCCGGCGCAGCGGACGACGCTCTACGACGTCCTCGAGACCTACTGACGCTCAGCGGAAGAGATCGTCGGCGCGGTCGCGCCGGAGCGCCGCGGCGCCGGGCCCGTCGGCTGCGGTGACGAGGTCGGACCGGCCGCGCGCGACCGTGACCGGGACGCCGGCGGCCTTGTCGCGGACGAGGTCGGCCGCGGCGGCGAGCTCGTCGGCGAGGGCGATCTCGGTGGCGACGAGCTGACGGCCGTCGCGGTCGCTTCGGCCGCGCCAGTCGTCGAGCGGGTCGATCCCGGCGCAGCCGATCGCGACGTCGGTCTGCCCGATCCGCCACGGGCGGCCGAAGCTGTCGGCGACGATCACCGCGACGCGACAACCCGATGCGGCGGCGATCTCGGCCCGGAGCCGCCGCGCCGAGTTGTCCGGGTCGGCGGGGAGGAGCAGAACCTCGTCGGCGCCGGGGACGTTCGAGGAATCGATCCCGGCGTTGGCGCAGACCAGGCCGCTCGCGGTCTCGACGATCAGCACCCGCTCGTCGCGGACGATCGCGCGCGTCTCGCCGAGGATCAGCTCGACCAGCCGAGGGTCCTTGTCGAGACCGGCGGCGAGCTCGCGCGCACGGGGCGAGGGTGCGACGTCGGCGAGGCGGCGCTGCCGGCCCTCCGCCTTCGAGACGATCTTCTGGGCGATGACGACGACGTCGCCGTCGCGGAGCTCGGCGGCCGCAGCGATCAGCTCCCCGAGCCGGTCGCCGGGGCCGATCTCCGGCAGGCCGGGAACGGGCAGGAGCTCGACCGGGCCGGTCACCGGGGATCGTCGCCGAGCGCCGCGAGGACCGCGGAGGTCGCCGGAGCCCGCTTCGGGTCGATGCCGAGCGCGGCCCGCAGGGCATCGAGGTCGTCGGCCGTGTCGAGGTCGAGCGCCAACGAGGGGATCGTCGCGACCCGGCAGCGGAAGCCCGCTTCCTTGGCGAGCCGGTGGTGCCGCTTCCGGCTTCCGGGACCGAACAAGGGGGTGATGGCATCCGGAGGGGCGAGGATCAGCCCGTTGGTGCCGTCGCCGTGATGGTCGGGAACGACCGCTACCCCCGGCGCCTGTGCTTCGAGCTCGCGGTCGAGCTCGAAGCCCTCGACCAGCGGGCAGTCGCCCGGCAGGAGCGCGACGCACTCGGCGCCGCGCTCGATCGCATCGGCGATCCCGAGCATCGCGGCTTCGTTGTGCCCGGCGTCGTCCGGGTCGTCGAGGTGGTCGGCGCCGGCGCGAACCGCGATCTCGACCGCGTCCGGCTCGCCGCTGACGACGACGATCCGGTCGAGCAGCCGCGACTCCTCGAGGCCGAGCAGGACGTCGGCGAGCATCGCCTTCGCGAGCTCCGGGCGGTGGGCCGAGGCGGCGCTGGCGGTGAGCCGGCTCTTGGCACGCTCGAAGCGCTTGACAGGAACGATCGCGGTCGCTCGCACGGTGCCTTCAGACTCGCAGAGAGCGCGCGAGCTCGAGCGTGGCCGCGCCGACCCGCCGGCGCGCGCCGGCGTCGGTCATCAGCGTGTCGATCCGCGAGGTCGTGAGCCCGGCCGACACCGGGTCGCGGTCCGGATCGGCAGCATCGACGATCAGGCCGTCGATCAGTTCGCCGTAGATCGCAGCGACGCCGGCGACCGACGGCTCGTGCCCGGCCGCCGCCATGAACTTGTCGGTCGGCCCCTTGACGACCTCGCCGGCGACGAACGGGCTGACCGCGACCACCGGAGCGTCGGCGCCGGCGATCGCTTCCCGGATCCCGGGCACGGCGAGGATCGGGCCGATCGAGATCACCGGGTTCGAGGGGCCGATGACGATCGCCTCGGCGGCCGCCAGCGCCGCAAGCGCCTCCGGGGTCGCCGTCGCCGCATCGATCCCGTCCAGCTCGACCTCCTCGATCTCCGGAAGCGCGCGCTCGCGGATGAAGTACTCCTGAAAGCCGTTCCAGCCGGCGGGCGTCCTGATCCGGGTCCGGACCGGCTCGTCGCACATCGGCAGGACCGTCGCCCGGGCGCCGAGGGCCTGAGCGAGGTCGCGAGCGATCGTCGTCGGGCGCTCGCCGGCATCGAGGCGGCGGCGGCGCTCGAGGCAGGTCGCGAGGTCGCGGTCGGTGAGCCCGAACCAGTCCGGCGCGCCGAGGCGCCGCAGCCGCTCGAAGACCGTGAAGGTGTCGTCGCGGATCCCCCAGCCGCGCTCCTCGTCGATCTCGTCACAGAGCCAATAGGTGCAGAGGTCGGGATCCGGCGAGACGTGGACGCCGAGCGCCTCGACGTCGTCGCCGGTGTTGGCGATCACCGTCAGCTCCTCGCCGGCGATCTCCTGAAGGCCGGCCGCGAGCTTCGCGCCGCCGGTCCCGCCGGCGAGCGCGACGACCCTCACGCCCAGGGGTCCGCGTCGGGCAGCCCGACGAGGCGGAGGCCGGCGTGCGCCTTGTAGCGGACGTTCACGGAGATCAGAAGCGGCGTCAGCTGCTCGACGATCCGCGCCATCTCGAGCGCTCCGGCGTTGACGGCGCGGAGGCCGTCGATCCGCTCGATCAGCCTCGCGACCGGCGCCTTGTGGCGCTTCTTGTCGGCGCAGACGAGGACGTCCTCGCCGAGCGTCGCATCGAGGTCGGCGAGGGTCGGAGCGCCGACCGTGTGCAGGGCGGAGACGACGGTGACGCCGTCGGGGACCATCTCCTGGGCTTGCTCGGCGGCCGATCCCTGCCAGACGCCCAGCGACCGCGTCGCCTTGCCGCTGACCGCCGCCGCGAGCGGCACCGTGCAGTCGACGAGGATCTGATCCGGTTGGAGCGACTCGCGGAGGTTGTTGAGCGTCTCCGACTGGGCGCGGAACGGCACGGTCAGAAAGACGATCGGCCCGCGCCGGGCGGCGGCGCCGTTGTCGAGCCCCTCGACCGATGCCTCCGGGACGGCGGCGCGGATCCGCTCGGCCGCCTCCTCGGCGCGCGCCGTCTCGCGCGATCCGATGACGACGTCGAGGCCGGCGTTCGCCCAGCGCACCGCGAGCCCGTAGCCGAGCGCCCCGGTGCCGCCGATGATCGGGATCGGTGGCACGTCAGGCTCGCCGGAGCCGGGTGGGGGCGGGGGGCACATCGGGCGCGAGTCTATGCTCCCGTCCGATGAGCGGATCGGCCGACGTTCCCGACCTGCCGGAGCCGCAGCGGGGCGCCTCCCCGGCAGCGCCGCTCGAGGCCGGGGCCGAGCGCACCGACGAGTTCGAGGTTGCCGGGGCGCTGCTGACCGACGTCGGCGGGACGATCGGTGCCGCAGTTCTGTCGACCCCGGGGATGATCGCGATGATGGAGCGGACCGCTGCCGTCCTCGCCTACGAGGCGCTGCCCGAAGGGGCTGCCACGGTCGGCTTCGAGGTCTGCATCAAGCACGTCGGCCCCGCCGCCGCGGGTGCGACCTGCACCGTCCGCGCGAAGCTGACCGAGATCGTCGACGACCGCAAGCTCTACTTCGACGTCGCCGTCGCCGAGGGCGAGCGGACGATCGGCGTCGGCACCCACCAGCGTCGCGTGATCGCGGTGCCGGCGGGGTCCTGAGGTGGCCGGCTACCCCGACAGCGTCCGGATCCGCGAGGTCGGCCCTCGCGACGGCTTCCAGAACGAGCCGGAGGTGATCGCGACCGCCGACAAGGTCCGCCTGATCGAGATGCTGATCGCCGCCGGGCTGAAGCGGATCGAGGTGACCTCGTTCGTCCGCCCCGACGTGATCCCGCAGCTCGCCGACGGCGCCGAGGTGCTCGCAGCGCTCGAGCGGCCCGACGACGTCTCCTTCTCGGTCCTGATCCCGAACGAGCGCGGCCTCGAGAACGCCCTGCGCTCCCGCGAGCGCTTCGACGAGATCAGCGTCTTCCTGTCCGCCTCGGAGACCCACAACCGCAAGAACGTGAATCGCTCGATCGAGGAGTCGCTCGCGGGTCTCGAGCGCGTCGTCGCCACCGCGACCGCTGCCGGCCTGCGCTGCGAGGGCGTGATCGCGACCAGCTTCGGCTGCCCCTACGAGGGCGAGGTTCCGCCCGAGCGGGTCTTCGCGATCGCCGAGCGGCTCGTCGCCGCCGGCTGCGCGGAGATCGGCTTCGGCGACACGACCGGGATGGCGAACCCGCTCCAGGTCGACGGGTTCTTCGCCGGGATGAGCTCGCAGCTCCGCCCCGGCGACGAGGGCCCGGAGCTGACCGCGCACTTCCACAACACCCGCGGCCAGGGAATCGCCAACGCGGTCGCGGCGCTCGGCCGGGGGATCGACTCGTTCGAGTCGAGCTTCGGCGAGCTCGGCGGCTGTCCGGTGCCGCCCGGATCGACCGGCAACATCGCCTCCGAGGACCTCGTCTCGCTGCTCCACGAGATGGGGATCCCCACCGGGGTCGACCTCGAGGCGCTGCTCGCCGCCTCGCGCGAGGTCCAGGCCGTGCTGGGCCGCCCGCTCGGCGCCCACCTGCTGACCGCCGGTCCGGTCGAGTGGGGCGGAGGGAGCGGCGGTTGATCGTCGCCGCGTTCCTGCGCGGGATGAATCTCGGCAACCGCCGGATCACGAACGCCGACCTCCGGGCGCAGTTCGAGCGGCTCGGCTTCGCGTCGGTAGCGACGTTCCAGGCCGCCGGCAACGTCGTCTTCGAGGCCGGTGAGGCGAGCGAGAGCGAGCTCGTCGCGACGATCGAAAGGGGGCTGGAGGAGGGCCTCGGCTACGCGGTGCCGACGCTGCTCCGCAGCGAGGAGGAGCTGCGGGCGATGGCCGCCGCCGCGCCCTTCCCCGCCGCCGACCTCGCCGCCGCCGGCAAGCTCCAGGTCCTATTGCTCGCCGAAGCGCCCAAGTCGGCGGCGCGCGACGCCGTCCTGGCACACGCGAGCGACGAGGATCGCCTCGCCTTCGGCTCGCGCGAGCTCTTCTGGCTGCCGAGCGGGCGCACCACCGACTCCGACCTCGACCTGCGGGCGATCGAGAAGCAGCTTCCGCCGGGGACGATGCGGACCCACGGCACGATCGAGCGCCTCGTCGCCAAGCACCTCGCCAGCGACTAGTCTGCGTCCGTGCGCTCGGACGCATTCATCGACGCCGTCCACTCGACCTCGAAGGAGAAGCTCGAGGCGGCGCTCCACCGCGATGTCCGGTTCTTCAGCCCGGTGACGTTCCGCTCCTACGACGGTCGCGACCTCGTCGTCACGATCCTCACCGAGGGGCCGATGAAGCTCTTCGAGGACTTCGAGTACGTCCACACGATCGAGGATCCCGGCGAGCCGGTCGCAGCGCTGATCTTCCGGACCCGGGTCGGCGATCGCTGGATGGATGGGCTCGACCTGCTCAGCTTCGACGACGACGGCCTGATCACGGAGTTGAAGGTGATGCTGCGCCCGAAGAGCGCCGTCGACGCGATGGCCGCGGCGATGGGCCGCCGATTCGAGGAGCTCGGCCTGACCCAACCGCAGCCGAGCGCCTGAGCGCGGCTCGCCGCGGGAGTCCTGCGTCGTGCCGTTCACGCTCCGCAACCTCAAGCATGACCTCGAGGACGTCGGGTCCAACTTCGACGGTGCGCCGGATCTGGAGTTCCGAATGGCGACCGGGGCGCTCGGGCTCGAGCGATCCGGCCTGAGCTATCAGCGCGTTCCGCCCGGTTACCGGTTTCCGTACGGCCACACCCACGAGTCGCAGGAGGAAGTCTACGTGGTCGTGCGCGGGAGCGGGCGGATCAAGATCGACGACGTGATCGTCGAGCTCGAGGAATGGGACGCGGTGCGGGTCCCGCCCGGCACCTGGCGAGGTTACGAGGCCGGGCCCGACGGCCTCGAGATCCTCGTCATCGGCGCCCCCAACCTCGGCGATGCTCCGCGCGAGGACGTGGAGGGCCGGCGCGACTGGTGGGCCGACTAGCGCCGAAGGGTGCTCGGGATCGATCATCTAGGGTCCGCGACCCCGGAAAACGAGCACCTCGAGGAGAACATGGCAATCAGCAAGGTTGGAGTCGTCGGCGGTGGCCTCATGGGCCACGGGATCACCCAGATCTGCGCGCAGGCGGGCTGGGACGTCGTGATGCGCGAAGTCGACGACGAGAAGGTCGGCGCGTGCGTCGGCAAGATCGACAAGCAGCTCTCGCGGGCGGTCGAGAAGGGCCGGATGGAGAGCGCCGACGCCGACGGGGTCCGCGACCGGATCGAGGCCACGACCGATTACGGGCAGCTCGCCGACTGCGACCTCGTCATCGAGGCGATCACCGAGGACCTCGGGATGAAGCTGGAGATGTGGGCGGCGGTCGATCCGATCGTCAAGGAGGACGCGTTCTTCGCCACCAACACCTCCTCGCTCGCGGTGATCGACCAGGCGGCGGCGACCTCGCGCCCCGACCGGTTCCTCGGCCTTCACTTCTTCAACCCCGCGCAGGTGATGCCGCTGCTCGAGGTGGTTCAGACGGTCACGACCTCCGACGAGGCGCTGAAGCTCGGCTTCGAGGTCGGCGAGAAGCTCGGCAAGAAGGTCGTCCACGCCAGGGACAAGACCGGCTTCATCGTCAACCGGCTGCTCGTTCCCTACATGCTCGACGCGATCCGCGCCTACGAGGAGGGGGTCGGCTCGATCGAGGAGATCGACGTCGCCATGAAGGCCGGCGCGAACCACCCGATGGGCCCGCTGACGCTCGCCGACTTCGTCGGGCTCGACACGCTCGTCTCGATCGGCGGCGTCATGTTCGACGAGTACCGCGAGCGCCGTTTCGCGGCGCCGCCGACGCTCCGCAAGATGGTCGCCGCCGGCTGGTACGGGCGCAAGTCCGGCAAGGGCTTCTACGATTACTCCGGCGACAAGCCGGTACCGACCGAGCTCGGCCTCTGACGGCAGCTCGCCGGGTTTCGGAGCGGGGGGCCGGGTAACTATCCTGGCTTCATGGCTTCCGATCGAATCGAAGAGCTGAAGACAGTCCAGTTCCCCACCGAGCGCCGCGGCGGCTACGACCGCCGGGCGGTCGACGCATTCCTCGCTGAGCTCGCCGACTGGCTCGAGAGCGGCGGCGAGGACGAGGCGCGCCGGGCCGTGATCCAGCGGGCGATGGGAGCGGTGGGCGACCGCACCGGCGCGATCCTCGCGGCCGCCCAGGAGAGCGCCGACCGGCTCACGACGGAGGCGGAGGCGGAGGCGGAGCGGATCCGCTCCGACGTCGACCGTGAGGCCGCGGAGGCGCGCTCCGACGCCGAGAGGGAAGCGGCGAAGACGCGCACCGAGGCCGACGAGTACGCGGCGAAGACCCGCTCGGAGGCCGACGCCTACGCGACCGAGACCCGCCAGGCGGCCGACGAGCACGCCCGCGTCACCGCCGAGACCGCGGCCGCCGAAGCGAAGTCGATGACCAAGGGGGCGGAGGAGCGGCTCGCCGAGGCCGAAGCCGAGGCCGCCGAGCGGACGCGCGGGATCGAGGAGGAGATCGCCGGCCTCGTCCGCAAGCGCCGCGATGTCGTCGCCAACCTCGAGCAGCTCAACGCCGAGATGCGACTTGCGATCGAAGGGCCCGGCGAGAAGGACCTCGGGCTGCCCGAGCGCGTCTCCGATGCGGTCGATACCCCGGAGGAGGCGCCGACGACGGTCTCGGATGCGGTCGAGCGCCCCGCCGGTGCCGGCGAGCCCGATACCGACGAGCGTGACGAGCCCGGCGCCGACGAGCGCGGTGAGCCCGACACCGACGAGCGGGAGCGGCGCCGGCGGTCGGTCGACTCCGTCGATCCGCCGACCGACGAGACGAAGCTGACGGAGCTGCTCTGACCGCCCCCGCAGCGGCCGCCGCTCTGTGGTTGGCTACCGGCGATGAGTGAGAAGACCGACCGGGGCGGCCTCGGCGAGGCACGCGAAGCTGCGCTCGCCGGCGGTCCCGCACGCCATCACGACAAGACCGCCGAGCAGGGCAAGCTTCCCGTCCGCGAGCGGGTCGGGATGCTGCTCGACGCCGGCAGCTTCTCGGAGGAGGCCCAGCTCGCCAACTGGGACGTCGAGGGGCTCGGCGCCGACGGGGTCGTCACCGGCCTTGGCACGATCGGCGGCCGCCGGATCGCGCTGATGGCGAACGACCCGACCGTCAAGGCCGGCTCGTGGGGCGCGAAGACCGTCGAGAAGATCATCCGGATCCAGGAGCGGGCGCTGAGCCTCGAGCTGCCGATGATCTACCTCGTCGACTCCGCGGGCGCCCGGATCACCGACCAGGTGCAGATGTTCCCGGGCCGCCGCGGCGCCGGCCGGATCTTCCACAACGAGGTGAAGATGTCGGGCCGGGTCCCGCAGGTCTGCGTCCTCTTCGGACCGTCGGCGGCCGGCGGCGCCTACATCCCGGCCTTCTGCGACGTCGTGATCATGCGCGACGGCAACGCCTCGATGTACCTCGGCTCGCCGCGGATGGCGGAGATGGTGATCGGCGAGCAGGTGACGCTCGACGAGATGGGTGGAGCGCGGATGCACACCGGCGTCTCCGGCTGCGGTCACTTCCTCGCCGCCGACGACGAGGAGGCGATCGCCCTCGCCAAGGACTACCTGGCGTTCATGCCGACGAGCTTCCGCGAGGAGCCGCCGACGGTCGCTCCCGGCGAGCCCGATCCCGACGCGCTGCCCTCCCGGGTCGTGCCCGGCGACGAGAAGACGCCGTTCGACATCCGCCGCCTGATCGAGGGCGTCTGCGACGCCGGCACGTTCCTCGAGGTCCATGCCCGCTGGGCGAAGGAGCTGGTCGTCGGCTACGCCCGGCTCGACGGGCGCGCGATCGGAATCGTCGCCAACCAGCCGAAGCAGAAGGGCGGCGTGCTGTTCGTCGACTCCTCCGACAAGGCGGCCCGCTTCATCAACACCTGCAACGCGTTCAACGTCCCGCTGCTGTTCCTCGCCGACGTGCCCGGCTTCATGATCGGCAAGGCGGTCGAGCGCCAGGGGATCATCCGCCACGGCGCGAAGATGGTCAGCGCCGTCAGCTCGGCGACGGTCCCGAAGATCTCGGTGATCGTCCGCAAGGCCTACGGCGCCGGCCTCTACGCGATGGCGGGGCCGGCGTTCGAGCCGGACGCATGCATCGCGCTGCCCGGTGCCCAGATCGCCGTCATGGGGCCCGAGGCGGCGGTCAACGCCGTCTACTACAACCAGATCCAGGCGATCGAGGACGAGGCGGAACGCGCCGAGTTCGTCGCCCGCAAGCGAGCCGAGTACTCGACCGACATCGACATCCTCCACCTCGCCTCCGAGCTCGTCGTCGACTCGGTGATCGAGCCGGACGAGCTCCGGGCCGAGCTGATCCGCCGCTACGCCGAGGCCACGGGCAAGGACCGCCGCTTCAGCGAGCGCCACAACCCGATCACACCGGCCTGAGCCGGGCCCCCGGCGCGCGACTCAGCGGTACTCCGGGTTCGGGT
>DATMCB010000040.1:0-4140 GCA_035558835.1 Solirubrobacterales bacterium | reverse complement strand
GGCGGCGATCGAAGCTCGGGTGCTGGTGACCGAGCGGATCAAGCCGCTCGCGGTCCAGGGCCGGACCGTCCACCAGGTCGGCCTCCCCTACCACTGGGGTTTCCGCGGCCTCTCGAAGGGCGACGCCGCAAACGACCTGTTCAGCATCGCGCTCGACCCGAACGTCCACATCCAGGAGGCCAAGGCGGCGAGCTGCGACGTCGTCCCCGGACGGCGGCCGCGCGGCGCCGACCTGCCCGCCTTCGTCGCCTCCTACCGCGATCGGGCCGGTTCGAAGGAGTCGCCGTGACGGCCGCTGCCCGCCATCCGGCGCCGGCCTGGCCCGAGTCGTGGGGCGAGGAAGCCGAGCCGCGGGTCGGCTTCTTCACCGACACCAGCGTCTGCATCGGCTGCAAGGCCTGCGAGGTCGCCTGCAAGGAGTGGAACGGGGTTCCCGACGAGAGCGACGGGCTGAGCGGCAACTCCTACGACAACAGCCTCGATCTCGGCGCGAACCGCTGGCGCCACGTCGCCTTCGTCGAGCAGCGGGTCGAGGTCGGCGGCGTGGGCTCGTCGGCGCCCGACTCGTGGGTCGAGGAGGCCTCGCGGCAGCAGCTCGTCGAGCAGGGCCTGCCGATTCACGACGGTGCCGACGGCTTCCGCTGGCTGATGAGCTCCGACGTCTGCAAGCACTGCACCGAGGCGGGCTGTCTCGACGCCTGTCCGACCGGCTCGATCTTCCGCACCGAGCACGGCACCGTCGTCGTCCAGGAGGACATCTGCAACGGCTGCGGATACTGCGTCACCGCCTGCCCATTCGGCGTCCTCGACCGGCGCTCCGACGACGGCCGGGTCTGGAAGTGCACCCTCTGCTACGACCGGCTCCAGGACGACATGGAGCCGGCCTGCGCGCAGGCCTGCCCGACCGACTCGATCCAGTTCGGCGAGCTCGAGGTCCTCCGCCGCCGGGCCGCCGACCGCGTCGAGCACCTCCATGAGCGCGGCGTCGCGAGCGCCCGCCTCTACGGGGCCGACGACGATGACGGCGTCGGCGGCTTCGGGGCCTTCTTCCTGCTCCTCGACGAGCCCGAGACCTACGGGCTACCTCCCGACCCGGTCGTCCCGACCCGACATCTGCCGGAGGCGTTCGCGGCTGCTGCCGCGGCCTCGGCGGCACTGCTCGCCGGCGTCGCCGCCGCCTTCATCGGCAGGAGCGCGCGATGAGCGACCGCGGCGGCGGCGAGCAGCGGATGGTCCCGAAGGGAAAGCCCCGCAGCTATTACGACCAGCCCGTCGTCAAGCGCCCGGTCTGGACCTGGGAGATCCCCTGCTACTTCTTCGTCGGCGGCATGGCCGGCGCCTCGGCACCGCTCGCCTGGGCGGCCGGCGCGACCGGGAACGAGCGACTCGCGAAGCGCGCCTGGGGCGTTGGGCTGGCCGGCGTCGCCGTCAGCCCGGTGCTGCTGATCTCCGACCTCGGCCGCCCGGAGCGGTTCCTGAACATGCTCCGGGTCTTCAAGATCACCTCGCCGATGAGCGTCGGCACCTGGATCCTCGCCGCCAACGGCACGCTGATCGCACCTGCAGCTCTGGCGGCGATCACCCGGCGGGCGCCCCGCATCTTCGCCGCGGCGGCGCCGCTCGCCGCCCTCGCGGGGCCGGGGCTCTCCACCTACACCGCCGTCCTCGTCGCCAACTCGGCGATCCCGGTCTGGAGCGAGGCGCGGCGGACGCTGCCGTTCCTGTTCGCCGCCGGCTCGGCCGCGAGCGCCGGCGCCGCGGCGACGCTGCTCACCCCCGCTGCCGCCGCCGGGCCGGCGCGGCGTCTGGCGATCGCCGGCGGGATCGCCGAGCTGTTCGCCGCGGAGACGATGGAGCGGAAGCTGGGCGAGGCGGGCGGACCGTACGAGAGCGGCACCCCGGGCCGGCTCGCGAAGGCCGCGAAGGCGATGACCGCCGTCGGCGCAGCGACGATGGCGATCGGCCGCCGGCGCCGTGGCGCGGTCCGGATCGGCGCCGCGCTGCTCCTCGCCGGAGCGGCCTGCGAGCGCTGGGCCGTCTATAAGGCCGGCTTCGCCTCGGCGGCCGACCCCGCCTACACGGTCGGACCACAGCGCGATCGCCTCGAGCGCAGCGCCGCGCGCCCGCTCGCCACCTGAACTGCAGATTTGGTCCCTGACAGGGACCGGATTTGCATCTCACCCGCCATGTGAGCGAGGGTCGGCCCTCCCCCGATCGCGGCGCTCACGCCACCGCGATCCGTCCCGGCGGACCATCGTCGATGCGTCCGATCACGGCGCCGTCGATCCGATCCGCGCCCGCCGCCGGAACGGTGACGAGCAGGCCGCCCGAGGTCATCGCATCGGTCAGCAGGACCCGCCGCTCCTCCGGCACCGACGCCGACCAGGTCGTGAAGGCCTCGGCCTGCTCGCGGTTCCGGCGGCTGCCGCCGGCGATCGCCTCACCGCCGGCGGCGAGATCGAGCACGCCCTCGATCGCCGGGACCGCCGCAGCGTCGATCGTCGCGGCAACGCCGCTCGCCAGGCAGACCTCCTGCAGGTGCCCGAGCAGGCCGAAGCCGGTGACGTCGGTCGCGGCGCTCGCACCCGCTTCGCGGGCCTGCCGGGCTGCGCCGTCGTTCAGCCGGCACATCACCGCGACCGCCGCCGCGATCACGTCCGGTTCGGCGAGGTCGCGCTTCGCCGCCGTCGTCGCCAACCCGGAGCCGAGCGGCTTGGTGAGGACGAGGACGTCGCCGGGGGCGGCGCCGGCATTGGTCAGCATCGCTTCCGGATCGACGATGCCGCTGACCGCGAGGCCGTACTTCGGCTCCGGGTCGTCGATCGAATGGCCGCCGCCGACGACCGCTCCGGCCGCCGCTACCGACTCGGCGCCGCCGGCGAGAATCTCACGGAGGATCGCGCCATCGAGGTCGTCGAGCGGAAATGCGACGAGGTTCAGCGCCACCAGGGGCTTCCCACCCATCGCGTAGACGTCGGAGAGCGCGTTGGCCGCCGCGATCCGGCCGAAGTCGCGCGGGTCGTCGACGATCGGGGTGAAGAAGTCGGCGGTGTGGACGAGCGCCTGACCGGGGCCGATCCGGTAGACCGCGGCGTCGTCGGCGGTCAGCGAGCCGACGAGCAGGTCCGGGTCACCGGCGCCGGGAAGCGAGTCGACGATTCCGCGCAGCCGGTCGCGGGGGATCTTGCAGGCGCAGCCGGCACCGTGGGACAGCGAGGTCAACCGCGGCGGCGCTTCGAGAGGCCCCATGCGCCCGAAGATACCCTGCGGGAATGGAGCCGAACCCCGCCGGGACTCCCGCGGCGCCGCCCGCCGGCCGGGAAGCTCTGCGGCAGCTGCCGTCGGTCGAGCGCCTCGCCGCGCGGCTCGGCGAGCCCGCGCATCTGGCGACCGCGGCGGCGCGGATCGAGATCGAGTCGCTCCGGCTCGCGATCCTCGCCGGCACCGTCGACGGGGTCGACGAGGCCGTGCTGGCCGCCGCCGCCGCGACCCGGATCGAGGAGCTCGAACGCGGATCGCTGCGGCCGCTCCTGAACGCGACCGGGGTGATCCTCCACACGAACCTCGGCCGGGCCCCGCTCGCTCCCGAGGCCGCGGCCGCCGCGGCGCTCGTCGCCGGCTCGTACTCGAACCTCGAATACGACCTCGAAAGCGGCGAGCGCGGCAGCCGCCAGGACCATCTCCGCCCGCTGCTCAGCGAGCTGACCGGAGCCGAGTCGGCGATGGCGGTCAACAACAACGCCGCCGCGGTGCTGCTGGCGCTCGCCGCTCTCGCCGGCGGCCGCGAGGCGATCGTCGGCCGCGACCAGCTCGTCGAGATCGGCGGCTCGTTCCGGATCCCCGAGATCGTCGCGCACTCCGGCGCGCGCCTCGTCGAGGTCGGGACGACGAACCGGACCCGGGTCGAGGACTACGCGGCCGCGATCGGCCCGCAGACCGGTGCCCTCGTACGCGTCCACCAGTCCAACTTCCGGACCGTCGGCTTCACCGAGTCCGCGCCGCTGGCCGGCCTCGCGGCGCTGGCCGCCGAGCGGGGGCTGCCGCTGATCGACGACCTCGGCTCCGGGGCCGTCGAGCCGATCGCCGACGAGCCGCTCGTCGCCGAGTCGGCTGCCGCCGGCGCCGTCATCTGCTTCTCGG
>DATMCB010000039.1:0-4233 GCA_035558835.1 Solirubrobacterales bacterium | reverse complement strand
AGTCGGAGACGTCGCGGAGCTCGGAGAGGACCGGGCTCTTGGTGGCGCCGAGCAGCAGCGCGTCGACGTTCGGGCTCGCGGCGGCGGCGCCGGACGGGGCGAGCCCGAGCAGGACGGCGAGCAGCGGGAGGATGAGGAGCGGGCGGCGCAGGATCATCTAGTCGTTGCACGTCCCGGCCGGCCGCTGTACGCGCAGGCGGGCGGCGTCCGCAGGCTCGACGAGGAACGCTCGGATGTGGGCCGTCGCGGTCCGCTCGTCCTTGCACTTGATTCGCGGCGGATCGTCGTTGGTGAGGATCACGAACTCGCCCTTGCTCTGGCCGGCGTCGATGTGGACCTTGCCTCTGCTCAGCTCGGTCAGCCGGTCGCTGCTGCCGACCGCAAGCGGGGCGTTGCGGATGTCGGAGGTGACGATCACGTCGAGGCCGGACGGCCTGGCGACCTTGCGGGCGAGGGTGATCTCACCGACGATCCGCTCGTTGTCGTGCCCGTTCGCCGCATCGCCCGCCTTCAGAGCCGCGCCGCGCTTCGCGCAGCTCTCCCGCTTGCCGGGCACCTCGCGCCACTCGGTGCAGCGGTAGAAGCTGATGTCCTCGATCGGCTCGCAGTCCTTCAGCGCCGAGTCGGGGCAGGGGTTGACGATCCCGGGCTCGATGCCGTAGGTGTGGGGGTCGGCCCCGATCGTCTTGCTTTCCCACCCCGAGCAGATGATCCCGAAGCGCTGTCCGGTGTCACGGCAGTAGTCGTCGATCAGCGTGATCGGGGTCGAGAGCTTGACGTCGACCCTCCCACCCTCGGTCGGCACGGGCGAGGAGCACGATCCACCGGCGGCGCGGCGGCAGGCGTTCCAGCGTCCGTAGGCCGCGAAGTGCATCGTCTTCCGCGAGGTCTCGCTCGGCTGTTTGACGTCGGTGGCGATGCCGGCGGTGCGGTCGAAGCAGGGAGCGTGGTCGGCTTCCGGTCGCGCGTCGCACGGCGTCCGCGCGCTGAACAGCCAGCGCAGGCTCTTCGCCGCGGGATCGGGCCGGGCCTGCCAACTCCACGACGGGATCTCGGTCTGCTCGCTCTGCGAGACGGTCCAGTTGGCGCTGAAGCCGGCGCCGCCGTCCGGCGTCGAAGCAGTGATCCCGACGTTCGTCGCCGAGCCGGTCGTGTACGACGTCTCCGTCGTCGGCGTCGTGGGCTCGAAGCCGCTCACCGCCAGCGAGTCGGCACCCTTGACCGGTTCGGCGTTGATGCCGATAGTGCCGGTCCACCAGCCGCGTTCGTAGTAGTAGCGCGAGAGCCCGTCCTTGAACTTGTCGTACATCTGGAAGAACGTGTCGGTCCGGGCCGGGTTGAAGGTCGAGTAGAGGCGGTAGACGATCACCTGGTTGTCGCCTTGGGGACGTCCGTCGTTGTCGAGGTAGACGTCGAAGTACTCGTCCGACTGCCAGCTCGCCTCCTGCACGCCCGGCTTCGGGAAGTCCCTCGAGGCGCCCCGCTCCTTCGTCCAGTACCCGTCGGGGAGCGGCGCCGAGAACTGCGGCGTGTTGTCGACGTGGAAGGAGGTCGACTGGGCGGAGAGGTCGCAGAGCTGCTTGTCGCCCGTGCATGAGGTCGTCGCCTCGGGCAGCTGCGGGTTGGCGCGGGCGAGGCGGGCGGCGGCGCCGACCGGGGTGTCGGTGCGGTCGGCGACGATCTGATCGCGAGCGGCGATCGCCGCCCGCCGCGCCGTCAGCTCCTCGAGGTCGCGGACCTCGGCGGGCGGGGCGTCGGCAGCGCCGGCCGGGCGGAGGTCGCCGGAGTTGACGATCAGCATCTCGTCCTGGCCGGCGGCGTCGGAGTTGCCGAACATGACCATCTCGCTGCGCTCGCCGCCGGCGCCGGCGGAGAGGTCGAAGGAGATGTAGCGGGCGATCGCGGCGTGGTCGCGGGCACTCGCGTCGAGGACCATCACGAAGCCGTCGGCGTCGAGGAAGCGCTGGATCATCCCGACGTCGCCGAGCTCGCCGGAGCCGAGCCGGTCGCCGTCGACGATCAGGACGTCGTAGTGGCGCGGGGCGCCGGCCTCGGCGTCGGCGGCCCGGGTCGCGTCGAAGTCGGAGACGTCGCGGAGCTCGGAGAGGACCGGGCTCTTGGTGGCGCCGAGCAGCAGCGCGTCGACGTTCGGGCTCGCGGCGGTGGCGCCGGACGGGGCGAGCGCGAGCAGGACGGCGAGCAGCGGGAGGATGAGGAGCGGGCGGCGCAGCGCCGGCCGGTATTGCCCTCCCGACAACATCGGCGCGACCGTACAGGAGACGATTGTCGGATGAGCCGGTTCGCCCGGCCCATCCGACCTACCGGCCACTCGGCCCCGGCTACTTGATGACGCGGATCAGCTTCTTGTTGACGAACTCGTCCATCCCGTAGGGGCCGAGCTCGCGGCCGAAGCCGGAGCGCTTGACACCGCCGAACGGCAGCTCGGCGCCGTCGGCGAGCACGCCGTTGATGAAGACCATCCCGGTGTCGAGATGGTTCGCCACGCGCTGGGCCTGATCGGGATCGTCGGTGAACACGTAGGAGCCGAGCCCGAACGGCGTGTCGTTGGCGATCTCGACCGCCTCCTCCTCGGAGCCGACCTTGTAGACGCTCGCGACCGGTCCGAAGAACTCCTCCCGATAGGCGTCGTTGTCCTCGGTGATCCCGGCCAGGACGGTCGACTGGAAGAAGTTGCCGTTCCGGCTGCCCTCGAGCACGACCTCCGCGCCCTGGGCCTTCGCCCGCTCGAGCTGGTCCTGGAGCCGCTCGGAGGCGGTGTCCGACGAGAGCGGCCCCATCGCGGGATCGTCGGTCGGGTCCCCCGGCTCCATCGCCTTCATCTTCTCGGTGAACTTCGCGAGGAAGTCGTCATAGAGGTCGTCGGCGACGATGAACCGCTTCGCGGCGTTGCAGGACTGTCCGGTGTTGTCGAGGCGGGCGTTGGTCGCCGCCTCCACGGCCTCATCGAGATCCTGCGTCGCGAGCAGGATGAACGGGTCGGATCCGCCCATCTCCAGCACGACCTTCTTGAGGTTGCGGCCGGCGACCTCGGCGACCGCCGAGCCGGCCCGCTCGGAGCCGGTCACCGAGACCCCGCGGACCCGCGGGTCGGCGATCGCCTCGGCGATCTGCTCGTTCGAGGCAAGGATCGTCTGGTAGGCCCCGGCCGGGAAGCCGGCGTCGTCGTAGATCGCCTGGATCGCCTCGGCGGACTCCGGGCACTGCGGCGCCGGCTTCAGCAGGATCGTGTTGCCGACGATCAGGTTCGGGCCGGCGAAGCGGGCCACCTGGTAGTAGGGGAAGTTCCAGGGCATGATCCCGATCAGCGGGCCCATCGCGCTCTTCCGGATCACCGCCGTGCCCTCGCCGGCGAGCAGGTCGATCGGCTCGTCGGCGAGGAACTGCTCCGCCCGCTCGGCGTAGTAACCGTAGATGTCGCCGCAGAAATCGATCTCGCCGAGGGCCTGCTCGGTCGGCTTGCCCATCTCGCGGACGGCGATCTCGGCGAGCGCGTCGCGCCGCTCGATGTGGAGGTCGGCGACCCGCTGGATCAGCGCCGCGCGCTCCGCCGGCGTCTTCGAGAGCGACCACTCACGGTGCGTGTCCCAGGACTTCCCGATCGCCGCGTCGAGCTCGTCGTCGCTGATGTCCGGGTACTCCTTGACCTTGTCGCCGGTTGCAGGGTTGACGACTGCGTAGTTGCTCATCTCGTGCTCTCCTCGTGCGCGTCGAACGGTTTCTCTCGCTCTTTGGGCGATCCTCGCGGATGCTGCGTCTCAGGCTATCCAAGCGGCACCATCGCCGCCGGTCGCCCGGTCGGCGCCGGCTGGCTCAGACGAGCGCGTCCCCGATCACGGCCGAGCAGATGCTGCTCACGTGGCGGTGATCGGTCCCGCAGCAGCCGCCGAGCACGTTCAGGCGCGGCAGGCTCTCGTGGAGGACGAAGTAGTGGGCGGCGAGATCGTCGGGATCGCCGTCGTCTAGCTGGGCAGCCTCGTCGAGCTCGGCGTGGCTCATCCGCGAGGCATTCGCGCGAATGCCCTGGATACGCTCCAGCCAGGCGCCGCCGCCGCTGATCACGGCGGCGAAATGGGTTGGATGAGCGCAGTTGATCATGAAGTAGGCGACGTCGGTGTCGGGGTCCGCGTCGACCTCCTCGACGGCCTCGCCGAGAGCCTGCCCGCTCGGCAGCCGTCCGTCGGTCTCGACGGTGAAAGAGATGACCGACGGCAT
>DATMCB010000038.1:0-4561 GCA_035558835.1 Solirubrobacterales bacterium | reverse complement strand
CGGCTGCGCGACGACAAGTCCTATCCCTACGTCGGCGTAAGCCTCGACGAGGAATTTCCCCGGGTCTACTTCACCCGCGAGCGCCACCGGCCGAACCGCGTCTACTTCGGCCCCTACGCCAACGCGCGGCGCGTCCGCGAGACGCTCGAGCTGCTCGGCAAGCTGTTCCAGTACCGGACCTGCGACGGCGCCGACCCCGGGCGCCGCTCCGGCGTGCCCTGCCTCGACTACTACATCAAGCGCTGCGGGGCGCCCTGCGTCGGCTACGTCGACGCCGAGGAGTACGGCCGCAACATCGACGCGATCCGCCGCTTCCTCTCCGGCCGCTACCGGGACGTCGAGCGCGACCTGCTGGCGAAGATGGATGCCGCGGCGGAGTCGCAGGAGTTCGAGCGGGCGGCGCTGTTCCGGGACCGCGTGGTCGCGATCCGCTCGCTGATGGAGCGCCAGCAGGTCGCCGGCGAGCAGGTCGGAACCGCTGATCTGGTCGGGGTCGCGGCCGAGGGGCAGGAGGCCAACGCCCAGGTCTTCCAGGTCCGCGACGGCGTCCTCACCGAGCGCCAGGGCTTCTACCTCGACAACAAGGGCGAGAACGAGCTCGGCGAGGTCGCCGAGCAGTTCATCGCCCAGTACTACGAGGCCTCGCCGACCGTGCCGCCGCTGGTCGTCGTCGGGCCGGAGCTCGCCGGTCGCACCGCGCTGCTCGCCGAGGCGCTCGGCGAGCGCCGCGGGACGACGGTCGAGGTCCGCGCCGCCGAGCGCGGCGACAAGCGCCGGCTCCGCGAGCTCGCCGAGCGCAACGCCCGCCTCGCGCTCGACCAGGAGAAGCTGCGCCGCGAGCGCCGCCGCCGCGAGCGCAGCGAGGCGCTCGCCGAGCTCGCCGAGGGGCTCGGGATGGACGAGGTGCCGATCCGGATCGAGGGCTACGACATCTCCAACCTCGGGCCCGAGCACACGGTCGCGTCGATGGTCGTCTTCGAGGGCGGGGCCGCCAAGAAGTCCGACTACCGCCGCTTCCGGATCCGCGGCATCGACGGCAGCTCGGACGACTTCGCGGCGATGAACGAGGTCCTGACCAGGCGGCTCGCCCGTTACGTCGAGGAGAGCGAGAAGTCGCCCCACGACGCCGAGCTCGACGAGAGCTTCGCGGCGCTTCCGGACCTGGTCATGATCGACGGCGGCAAGGGGCAGCTCGCCGCCGGCGTGCGCGCGTTGCAACCGCTGATCGAGCGCGGGACGACCGTGATCTCTCTCGCCAAGCGCCTCGAGGAGGTCTATGTGCCGGGACGTTCGAAGCCGCTGCCGATCCGCCCCGAATCGAACGCGTCGCGACTGCTCCAGCGCGTCCGCGACGAGGCCCACCGCTTCGCCCTCGACCTGCACCGCAGGCGCCGCGGCAAGGCGATGACCGGCTCGGTCCTGGACGGGCTCCGCGGCGTCGGCCCGGTCCGGAAGCGGGCGCTGCTCAGCCACTTCGGCTCGCCCGAGCGGTTCCTGCACGCGTCGGCCGAGGAGATCGAGGCGGTTCCGGGGATCCCCGGCAAGCTCGCCCGCGACATCCACCGGCAGCTCAACAAGGCGGGCTGACCGCGCCCTTCATAATCCCCGGCCGTGCCCGAAGCGGTGATCAGCGTCAAGGGGCTGCGGAAGTCCTATGGGGAGCTCGAGGCGTTGCGCGGCATCGACCTCGACGTCGCGCGCGGCGAGATCTTCGCCTTCCTCGGTCCCAACGGCGCCGGTAAGACGACCGCGATCTCCGTCCTCGAGGGGTATCTCGAGCGCGACGCCGGCGAGGTCGAGGTCCTCGGCGAGGACCCGGCGAGCGTCGGTCGAGACTGGCGCGGCCGGGTCGGCTTCGTCCTCCAGGAATGCCGGATGGAGCCGCTGCTGACGGTCCGCGAGACGCTCGAGATGTACGCCGGCTACTACGAGCACCCGCGCGACGTCGCCGAGACGATCGAGCTGATCGGGCTCACCGACAAGGCCGACGATCGCACCGGCCGGCTGTCCGGCGGCCAGCAGCGGCGCCTCGACGTCGCGGTCGCCCTCATCGGCGACGCCGAGCTCCTCTTCCTCGACGAGCCGACCACCGGCTTCGACCCCTCCGCCCGCCGCGCTGCCTGGCAGGTCATCGAGGGCCTCCGCGACCTCGGCAAGACGGTGATGCTCACCACCCACTACATGGACGAGGCGCAGGCGCTCGCCGACCGGGTGGCGGTGATCGCCTCCGGGCGGATCATCGCCGCCGGCACTCCCGACGACCTCGGCGGGCGCCGGGATGCCGAGTGCGTGATCAGCTTCGAGCTCCCCGACCGGGAACCTGGCGCCGTCGAGGCCGCGGTGGCGGGGGAGTGGAGCCGGACCAACGGACGGCTCAGCCTCCGGACCGGCGATCCGACCCGGAGCCTGCACGAGCTGACCGGCTGGGCGCTCGCCAACGGGATCGGCCTCGAGGGGCTCGAGGTGACGAGGCCGAGCCTCGAGGACGTCTACCTCGAGCTGACCGCGGCGGAGGAGGAGCGGTGAGCGGCGCGGCGCTGGTCCTCCATCAGTTCCGCTACGAGCAGAAGGTCTTCTGGCGGAGCCCGGCGGCCGTGTTCTTCACGGTCATGTTCCCGGTCATCTTCCTGCTCCTGTTCTCGTCGCTGTTCGGCGACCAGGAGATCAGCGGCCTCGGGATCGACGCAGCGACTTATTACGTGCCCGGGATCATCACCCTCGCGGTCGTCTCGGCGACGCTCGTCAACGTCGCGATGCGGATGGTCGAGATGCGCGAGAGCGGCCGCCTGAAGCGGATGCGGGGAACTCCGCTACCGACCTGGGCCTACATCGGCGGCCGGATCTGCAACGCCTTCGTCGTCTCGCTGCTGATGGTCGCGATCGTGACGGTGCTAGGCGACGTGCTCTACGGGGTCCCGATCCCGACGACGACGATCCCGGCGCTGCTGGTCACGCTGATCGTCGGCGTCTTCGCCTTCTGCTCGCTCGGCCTCGCCCTCAGCATGGCGATCCCGAGCGAGGACGCGGCACCGCCGATCACCAACTTCACGGTCCTGCCGCTCTACTTCCTCTCCGGCGTGTTCGTCCCCGAGGACGAGATCCCCGACGCGGTCCTCACGTTCGCCTCGTTCTTCCCGATCCGACCGTTCTTCCAGGCCTTCCTGACCGCCTACGACCCGCTCACGACCGGGGCCGGGTTCGATTGGGGGCACCTCGCAGTCGTCGCCGCCTGGGGGGTCGCCGGAATCCTCCTGACGATGCGCTACTTCCGCTGGTCGCCGCGCCACCAGTGAGTTCCGTAGTCGCCTCGGGGGCAGCGGACGACGCACCTGCATAGGCTTAGTCGGCGGGCCGCCTCCGATTTGCAGCGCGCGGCCGCCCTCATCCCCAGCTACAACCAGGAGGAACGAACGAAATGGCAGTCAAGGTCGGCATCAACGGCTTCGGGAGGATCGGCAGGAACCTCTTCCGGGCCGCGTATGAGTCCGACACCGACCTCGACATCGTCGCTGTCAACGATCTGACCGACGACGAGACCCTCGCTCACCTGCTCAAGTACGACTCGATCCTCGGACGCTTCCCGGGTGAGGTCGAGGTCGGCGACGGGACGATCTCCGTCGACGGCAAGTCGATCGTCGCCCTCGAGGAGCGCGATCCGGCGAATCTGCCCTGGGCCGATCTCGGGGTCGAAGTCGTGATCGAGTCGACCGGGTTCTTCACCGCCCGCGCCGATGCGGCCAAGCACCTCGACGCTGGGGCCAAGAAGGTGATCATCTCGGCGCCGGCCAAGGAGCCGGACGTGACTGTCGCGCTCGGCGTCAACTTCGACGACTACGACCCCGCCTCGCACGACATCATCTCGAACGCGTCCTGCACGACCAACTGCCTGGCGCCGCTCGCGAAGGTCGTCAACGACACGGTCGGCATCGAGCAGGGCCTGATGACGACGATCCACGCCTACACCGCCGACCAGCGACTCCAGGACATGCCCCACAAGGACCTGCGGCGCGCGCGGGCGGCGGCGCTCAACCTGATCCCGACGACGACCGGGGCGGCGAAGGCGGTCGGCCTCGTACTCCCGGAGCTGAACGGGAAGCTGAACGGCTTCGCGATGCGGGCGCCGGTGGCGACCGGGTCGGTCGTCGACCTGACCGCCAACGTCGGCCGCGAGACCTCGGTCGAGGAGCTCAACGCCGCCGTCAAGTCCGCCGCCGAGGGTCCGCTGAAGGGAATCCTCGCCTACACCGAGGACCCGATCGTCTCGACCGACATCGTCAAGGACCCGCACTCGTCGATCTTCGACTCCGAGCAGACCGCCGTGCTCGAGGGGAACTTCGCCAAGGTGTTCTCCTGGTACGACAATGAGTGGGGCTACTCCAACCGTTGCGTCGATCTGGTTCGCTACCTTGCAAGCAAGCCGTAGGGACGGCGCGTCCTTGGAGTCCACTGGCTGACCGGAGGCTTCTGCTTGCGGCCAACCGACGCTTGCTTTATGCCCGGTAGCCCCATGGCAAAACTGTCCGTCCGCGATCTCGACGTCTCTGGCAAACGCGTGTTGGTG
>DATMCB010000037.1:0-7558 GCA_035558835.1 Solirubrobacterales bacterium | reverse complement strand
CGCGGACATCGCCCGCAACACCCCGCTGGGCTTCGCGGTCTCCGACGAGGGCGGCATCACCTACGACGACATGAAGTCCCGGATCATGGGCGACCTGAAGAAGGTCTTCCGCCCCGAGTTCCTGAACCGGATCGACGAGGTCATCGTCTTCCACAAGCTCAGCCGCGACGAGATCAAGGTCATCATCGACCTGCTGATCGGCCGCGTCCGGACACAGATCTCCGAGCACGAGCTGCAGCTCGACCTGACCGAGGAGGCGAAGGACCTGCTCGTCGAGAAGGGCTGGGATCCGTCGATGGGCGCCCGTCCGCTGCGGCGCGCGATCCAGCGCTACATCGAGGATCCGCTCGCGGACGAGGTCCTCAAGGCCGGCCCCGACTCGATCGAGGCGGGTACGACCGTGCTCGTCTCGCGCGACGAGAGCGGCGACGACGACGATCAGCCGCTGAAGCTGGAGCTGATCCCGCCGACGAAGCCCGCGCTCGGCGAGGGCGAGGGCGAGAAGCAGCAGCCCGTCGCCGTCGGCGCCAAGGGTGCCGACAAGGACGAGCCCGCCGAGGAGCCCGCCGGCGAGGATCGGGACGCCGGCTCCGAAGCCGCCGAGTAGCGGCCGGAGCCGGCCGGGAGCAAGGCCCGGCCCGATCAGCGGACCCCGAGCATGAGCCGCTCGCGCGCGCTGCCGGTCGTCGGGATCCTCGCGGGCCTCGCGGCCAACTACTGGGCGCTCGAGACGCTGCTCGCCGACCGGACCGATCCGGCTGGCTCGTGGATCAGCGACCTCGGCGCCCGGACCGAGAGCACGGGTCTCCTCTTCGACCTGCTCGAGGCGGGCTCGGGCCTGCTCGTGATCGCGTTCGCGGCGCTCCTGATGCCGGTCCTCGGCAGCCGCTCACGCAGGCTTCGCTGGGCGGTCTGGGCGCTGCTCGCCGTCGGCGTCTGCACCGTGATCGACGGAGCCTTCCCGCTGAGCTGCGGCGAGACCCTGGCGGAGCCGTGTGAGCTCCGCTACGACGCCGTCGACATCGTCCACGGCGCCGAGACGTTCGTCTCGATCGCGCTCACGATCGCGGCGTTCGCCCTGTTCGCATCCGGGCTCTGGGCGGAGGCGGAGCAGCGGCTGCGCCGACTCGGCACCGGGACCGCCGTCGCCGGCGCCGCCTGGGTCGCCTGCAACGTGCTGATGGGCGCCCAGTACCTGGTCGACGACCTCGGCGGCGCGAAGGGCATCTTCCACCGCGCCGCCCAGGTGGTCTTCGGCCTCTGGCTGGTCGCGCTGGCGCTCGCGGCGGGGCGGGATGCCGTCCCCCGGGCTTGCCAGGATCGGGAGTGATGGCGAAGCAGCGCAGCCGGTACGTCTGCCGCGAGTGCGGTCACGAGTCGCTGGCCTGGTCGGGGCAGTGCCCGGGCTGCTCGGAATGGAACACGCTCGAGGAGGTCGTCGTCACCGCGACGACGGCAGCTGCGGCCGGCCGCTCGCCGCGCCGCCGCGCCGCGGCGGCTCCCCGCTCGGTCCCGCTCCGCGACGTCGAGGCGCCGGCCGAGGAGCGGCTCGCGACCGGGATCGGCGAGCTCGACCGGGTCCTCGGCGGCGGCCTCGTCCCCGGCTCGCTGGTTCTCCTCGGCGGCTCCCCCGGGATCGGCAAGAGCACGATCACGGCGATGGCGCTCGGCAACCTCGCCGCCGCCGGTCGCACCGTCCTCTACGTGACCGGCGAGGAGTCGGCCGCCCAGGTCCGGATGCGCGCCGAGCGGCTCGGCGACAGCGCCCTCGCGGTCCCGGCGCTCGCCGAGACCGACCTCGGCGCGGTCGTCGCCGCGATCGAGGCCGAGCGGCCCGCCGTCTGCGTCGTCGACTCGGTCCAGACGCTGCACTCGGGCGAGCTGTCGAGCGCGCCCGGCTCGGTCGCACAGGTCCGCGAGGCCGCCAACGGGCTGATGGAGGTCGGCAAGCGGAACGGGACCGCGCTGATCCTCGTCGGGCACGTCACCAAGGAGGGGGCCGTCGCCGGTCCCCGCGTCCTCGAACACCTGGTCGACTGCGTGCTGCTCTTCGAGGGCGAGCGCGAGCGCTCCTACCGGACGCTGCGGGCGCTCAAGAACCGCTTCGGAGCGACCAGCGAGCTCGGCGTCTTCGAGATGCGCGAGGCCGGGCTCGTCGAGGTCGAGGACCCGTCGGCGCGCTTCGTCGGCGAAGCGACCGCCGCCGCGGGATCGGTGGTCCTCTGCGCGATGGAGGGGACGCGACCGCTGCTCGTCGAGGTGCAGGCGCTCGTCGCGCCGACCGACGTCGTCCCGCCGCGTCGCGTCGCGACCGGCATCGACCGCAACCGCCTGGCGATGATCCTCGCCGTGCTCTCCCGGCATGGCGGCGTCGCAGCCGGCAACGCCGACGTCTTCGTCAACGTCGCCGGCGGCGTACGTGTCGACGAGCCCGGCGCCGATCTCGCGATCGCGCTGGCGATCGCCTCGGCGCACCGGGGCGAGCCGCTCAGCGACCCGGCCGGCCGGCCGCTCGCCTGCTTCGGCGAGGTCGGGCTGACCGGGGAGCTGCGCTACGTCGCCCACGCCGAGCGCCGCGTCGCCGAGGCGCTCAAGTTCGGGCTCTCGCCGGTGCTCGGCCCGGCGATCCGCGAGGCACCCCGCGGGCTCGAGGGGGCGGCGACCCTCCGTTCTGCGCTCGGCACCGCCCGCAAGCGCTTCGCCGGCCCGCTCCGGGAAGCGGCCTGACCGCCCCGATCGTGCCCGCGCCGACAGGCGGCGCGACCGGTCCCGCTTGACAAACGGGAATCCGATCTTTCAACTCGGAATGGCCGGAAACCGGCTCTTTATGCGCTTCTGCCATCATTGATCGCGTTGATGGCGCTGGCATCCTGGGACGATACGAATTCGGGGCTGGTGCACGAGGATCCGAGGCTCTTGCGGGCGCTCGACATGGTCGCGCCCGGGACCACCCTCCGCGAGGGCATCGACAACGTCATCCACGCCTCGACCGGCGCCCTGATCGTGATCGGCGAGCCGGAGGAGATCTCCTTCCTGTTCAGCGGCGGCCTCAAGCTCGACGTCGACTACACGCCTGGGCTGATCTACCAGGTGGCGAAGATGGACGGCGCGATCGTCCTGCCCGAGACGGCCGACAAGATCCTCTGGGCGAACGTCCAGCTGATGCCGGATCCGACGATCCACTCGTCGGAGACGGGCACCCGCCACCGGACCGCCGAGCGCGTCTCCAAGCAGACGAACGCGCTCGTGATCGCGATCTCCGCCCGCCGCGACGTCGTCTCGATCTACCTGGGCGGGATCAAGTACATCCTCCAGGACATCACGACCGTGCTCAGCAAGGCCAACCAGGGCCTCGCGACGCTGGAGAAGTACCGGCTCCGCCTCGATCGCGTCACCGCCCGGCTGACCACCGTCGAGATGGCCGGCGCGGCGACCCTCCACGACGTCCTCACCGTCCTCCAGCGGGCGGAGCTCCTGCTCCGCACCGCCAACGAAGTCGAGCGCTACATCATCGAGCTCGGGGCGGAGGGGCGGATGATCGAGATGCAGCTCGAGGAGACCTCGGTCGGGGTCCTCTCCGAGCGGGTCGCCCTGATTCGCGACTACGCGGTCGAAGACAGCGAGGAGATGCTCGACACGACGCTGGCCGAGCTCTCGAAGCTCAGCCACCAGGAGCTCCTCGACCTCGGCCGGCTCGCCGAGCTGCTCGGCTACGACCGCAAGGTCAACCCCCACGACCTGCATGTCTCCGCGCGCGGCTATCGCGCCCTCGGCCGGATCACCCGCCTCCCGCGGCTGGTCGGCGAGAAGGTCATCAAGCACTTCGGGAGCCTCGAGGAGATCCTCGCGGCCGGCACCGAGCAGCTCGCCGCGGTCGACGGGGTCGGAGAGGACCGCGCCGCCGACATCCGTGACGGGCTCGATCGCGTGCGCGAGTCCGAGGTCTTCGAGCGATACCCACTGACGTGAACCAGGCGCCCACCGAACCGGCGCCGCAACAAGAGGAGGGAAACGATTCCTGAGCTAGTTGACGAACCGACTGACACCGATCTCGAGATCGAGATGCTGCAGTGCGAGGACTTCGAGGTTGGCGACAACGTCGTCTATCCGCACCACGGGGCCGGTGTCGTGCTCCGCAAGGAGAGCAAGGAGCTCCTCGGCGAGGAGCGCGAGTACTTGACGATCAAGATCCTCCACAACGACATGACCGTTCAGGTCCCCTGCGAGAACGCCGGCATGGCGGGTCTGCGGCGGGTGATCGGTCCCGAGGACGTCAAGAAGGTGACGGCCGTCCTCACCGACGACGTCTCCGAGATGCCGAAGAACTGGAACCGGCGCTTCAAGCACAACCGCGAGAAGATCAAGACCGGCGACGTCTTCGAGCTTGCCGAGGTGGTCAGGAACCTGGCGATCCGCGAGATCGAGAAGGGCCTCTCCACCGGCGAGAAGCAGATGTACACGCGGGCGAAGAAGATCCTCGCCTCGGAGTTCATGTACGCGCTCGACAAGGACGAGGAGGGCGCCGAGGAGTACCTCGACGGCCTCCTCACCGAGCGCTTCGGCGAAACCGTCGCCGAAGCGGGTGCTCCCGCCTGAGCGGACCCCGCGCAACGGCCGTAGTCGCGGCCGCCGGTTCCGGGCAGAGGCTCGGCGCCGGCGGCCCGAAGGCCTTCGTCGACCTCGCCGGGCGGGCTCTGATCGAGTGGTCGCTGGAGGCGCTCGAGGAGGCGCGGACGATCGGCGCCGTCGTCATCGCCGCCCCGGCCGGCTACGAGCGCGAGGCTGAGCTCGCCGCCGGCCTCGCCGCCCCGAAGGCCGCGGTCGTCGTCACGCCCGGCGGGGCGACGCGGGCGGCGTCGATCGAGCTCGCACTCGAGCACGTTCGCGGCGATCTCGTCGCGATCCACGATGCGGCACGGCCACTGATCACGCCCGAGGTCGTCGATCGCGTCGTCGCGAGGCTGGCGTCCGACCCGGGGGCGGATGCGGCGATCGCCGCCGCGCCGCTCGCCGACACCGTCAAGTCCGCCGCTGCCGCCCGCGGCGGCGACAACCCGGGGGCCGGAGTCGTCGAGCGGACCCTCGATCGCGACCGCCTCTGGGCGGCACAGACCCCGCAGGCGTTCCGCGTTGCGGCGCTGCTGAGCGCTCAGCGGCTCGCCGGCGAGGAGGAGCGGCTGACCGGCGCCACCGACGAGGCGTCGCTGATCGAGCTGGCCGGCGGTCGCGTCCTGCTCGAGGAGACCGCGACGGCGAACTTCAAGGTGACGACGGGGGCCGACCTGGCCGCGGCGGCAGCGCTGATCGCCGCTCGCGCCTAGGCAGAGCGGTCTCAGTCTCGGAGCAGGAGCAGCGCCGTGGTCACGAACACGAAGACGACCTGGCCGACGCCGAGCGCGGTGCCGGCGTTCGCGGCGCCGAGCGCCGCGGCGATCAGGGCGGTCGCCGCGAAGGCGCCGAGCGCGATGGCGATGTCGGCGAGCGTCGGGATGCAAATAGGCTAGAGATAATCTGCCGCAGCGGCGAATGCTGACCGACTACCACGTCCACCTCCGGCCCGACGAGGACGACACGCCGCCCGAGCGGTACTTCACCGATGCGAACGCGGCCCGCTACCGGGCCGCCGCCGACGCCGCCGGGATCGCCGAGCTCGGGATCGCCGAGCACATCCACCGGTTCGCGCAGGCGCTGGAGATCTGGCGGCACCCGTTCTGGGTCGAGCAGGCGATCGACGACCTCGACGCCTACTGCGACTTCCTCGTCACGGCCGGCCTCAAGGTCGGGATCGAGGCCGACCACGTCGCCGGCGCCGAGGAGCGGATCGAAGCCGTCCTCGCCGCTCGGCCGTTCGACTACGTCGTCGGGTCGGTGCACTTCGTCGGTGAGGGCGCGATCGATCAGGATCGCTGGGACGTCTGGGAGGCGGAGGGCCACGACCCCGACCGGGTCTGGTCCCGCTACTTCGAGGAGCTCGCGAGCGCCGCGTCATCGGGGCTCTACGACATCCTCGCCCACCCGGACCTGGTCAAGGTCTGGGGGGCCGCGAGGCCGGGGCCGGAGCGCGACCCGCGCTTCTACTGGGAGCCCGCCGTCGAAGCGATCGCCGCCGCCGGCGTCGCCGTCGAGGTCTCGACCGCCGGCCTCCGCAAGCCGGTCGACGAGATCTATCCTGCCGCCGGCTTCGCCCGCCTCTGCGTCGAGGCCGGCGTCCCGTTCACACTGTCCTCCGATGCCCACGTTCCCGAGCAGGTCGGCTACGCCTACGGGGAGGCCGTCGAGTTCATGACCGGACTCGGAATCGACCGTGTCTGCGTCTTCAGCGGTCGCGAGCGGACGACGGAGCCGCTCGGATGAGCCGCGTCGGCATCGGCTACGACAGCCACCGGCTCGTCGCCGGCAGGCCGCTGATCATCGGCGGGGTCGAGATCGAGTTCGAGCGCGGCCTCAGCGGTCACTCCGACGCCGACGTGCTCGCCCACGCGATCGCCGACGCGGTCCTCGGCGCCGCCGGCGCCGGCGACATCGGCACCCACTTCCCGCCGAGCGACGACCGCTGGAAGGACGCCGACTCGATCGGGCTGCTGCGGACGATCGTGGCGTCGCTCGATGGACGGGTCGTCAACGTCGATGCCACGGTGATCTGCGAGCGCCCCGCGATCGGCCCGCACCGGGCGGCGATCGAGGAGCGGCTCGGCAGTGCGCTCGGCGCGCCGGTGTCGGTCAAGGCGACCACGAACGAGGGGCTCGGCGCGATCGGCCGGGAGGAGGGGATCGCAGCGATCGCCGTCGCCTCCTACGAACCGGCGGACGGCGCCAGCGAATAACCTGAGCTGATCGTGGCAGGAGCGATCGACAGCATCAGGGGGACGATCGGCGGAGCCGTGCGCGGGGTCAAGGTCGGCCAGCTCGGCAGCCTCGCCGACCTGCCCTTCAACCTCAAGGTCCTGGTCGAGGCAGGGATCGTCCGGCCGATGGGGCCCGGCGAGCTGCTCTCGGTCGGGCAGGCGCTGCGGCGCTGGGGGGCTTCGCCGGCGGCCGGGATCGTCTCCAGCGCAGCCCGTCGCCCCGACGACGTCGCCCTGATCGACGAGCTTGGGGAGCTCAGCTTCGGCGACCTCGACCGGCGCTCGAACGCGCTCGGCCGGGCGCTGATCCGGGCCGGCGTCTCGAGCGACGACTCGGTGGCGATCATGTGCCGCAACCACCGCGGCTTCGCCGATGCGATCTTCGCCTCCGCGAAACTCGGCGCCTCGGTCCTGCTCCTCAACACCGACTTCGCCCGGCCACAGCTCCTCGACGTGCTCGAGCGCGAGCGCCCCCAGGCGGTCGTCTACGACTCCGAGTTCGAGAACCTGCTCGAGGGCGCCGAGGGCGAGGACCCGGAGCTGACCCGGATCATCTCGTGGGTCGACGATGGCTACGAGGGCGATCGGCAGGTCGCCGAGGATGCGATCGCCCACAACTCCGAGGCCCCGCTCGATCCGCCCGACGAGCCGAGCCGGTTCGTGATCCTCACGTCGGGCACGACCGGGACGCCGAAGGGCGCCGAGCGGGGATC
>DATMCB010000036.1:0-9034 GCA_035558835.1 Solirubrobacterales bacterium | reverse complement strand
CAGAAGACGCGGACGCGGTAGGGACGGAGCAGTCCGAACAGCCAGCGCACCTTGCGGCCGCGGCCGTCCTCGCCGCGGAAGGTCCGCCAGAGCGCCTTCGCGAGCAGCCAGGCGTCGCCGATCCCCCGCCGGCCGCCGTCGCGGTCCTGCATGTCGACGGAGCCCTCGGCGTCCGGTCGTCTGCCGTTGCCGCTCACAGCCGCGCCACCTCCTCCCGCTCCTCGAGGTCGCGCTGCAGGAAGGTGCGGTCGACGAGCCCGTAGTCGGCGATCTCGCGATAGAGCGGGCAGCGGTCGAGCAGCTCCTCGTGGGTGCCGCGGTCGACCACCCGGCCGGCGTCGAGGACGACGATCTCGTCGGCGAGCGAGATCGTCGAGAGGCGGTGGGCGACGATGAACGTGGTCCGTCCCTCGAGCGCCTCGTCGAGCCCGCGGCGGATCTCCGCCTCGGTCCGCGCGTCGACCGAGGACGTGGCGTCGTCGAGGATCAGGATCCGCGGGTCGGCGAGGAGGGCGCGCGCGATCGCGATTCGCTGCCGCTGCCCGCCCGACAGCGTCAGGCCGCGCTCGCCGACCATCGTCTCGTAGCCGTCGGGAAGCCGGTCGATGAACGACGCCGCCTGCGCCCGTCGTGCCGCCGTCTCGACCTCCTCGCGGGTGGCGTCGGGCTTCGCGTAGGCGATGTTCTCGGCGATTGTCGCGCTGAACAGGAAGCTGTCGTCGGCGACGAAGGCGATCTGGCGCCGCAGCGAGCCGAGGTCGATGTCGCGGAGGTCGGCGCCGTCGATCTCGACGCTGCCGGCGGTCGGGTCGTAGAGCCGCGCCAGCAGCGCGACGAGGCTGGTCTTCCCGGATCCGGAAGGGCCGACCAGGGCCACGACCCGGCCCGCCTCGACCTCGAGGCTGACGTCCTCGAGCGCCGGGTCGCCGGCACCGTAGCTGAGCGAGACGTCGCGGAGGACGACGTGGCCCTCGCCCGGGGGCAGGTCCGGGGCTTCGGGGGGGCTCTCGATCTCCGGCTCGCGGTCGAGGATCTCGAAGAGGCGGTTGCCGGAGGCGATCGCCCGCTGCGACATCCCGAGCGCGGTGCCGAGCATCCGCATCGGGCCGATCAGCATCACCAGGTAGGTGTAGAAGGCGGTGAAGTCGCCGAGGGTCAGCGTTCCGTTGATCACCTGGCGGCCACCGACGAGGAGGACGACCGCGAGGCCGAGGTTCGGCAGGAACGCGATCATCGGGTTGTAGAAGGCGCGCAGCCGGGTCGAGAAGACGTTCTGGTCGAAGACGCGGACGACCCGGTCGCGGAACCGGTCGAGCATGTGCTGCTCGCGTGCGAACGCCTTGACGACGCGGACTCCGGAGACCGATTCCTCGGCCTCGACGGTCAGCTCGGCGATCCGCTGCTGGACCTCTTGCAGCGCCGGCCGCGAGGTCCGGTTGTAGCGGGAGGCGGTGAAGACGACGAACGGGACCGGCAGCAGCGCCAGGGCGGCGAGCCCGGGCTGCAGCACGAACATGATCGCGCCGGCGAGGACGAGCGTCAGCGCGCTCTGGGTGATGAAGATCAGCCCGTAGCCGAGGAAGAACCGGATCGACTGCAGATCGACGGTCGCCCGCGACATCAGCTGGCCGGTCTGCTGGGAGTCGAAGTAGCCGAGCTCCAGCGTCTGCAGATGGCGGTAGATCCGCTCGCGGAGGTCGAACTCGACGGCGAGTGAGACCTTGCCGGCGACGACCCGCCGCGAAGCCGTCAGGCCGAGGCGGAGCAGCCCGGCGACGACGATCGCGATCACGAGCGGGACGAGCCCGTCGGTGTCGCCGTCGTCGACCGCGTTGACGGCGCGACCGACCAGCCAGGGAATCAGCACCGTCATCCCCATCGCCAGCGAGGCGAGGACGATCGATGCGATGTTCTGCCGCCGGTAGGGGCCGAGGAAGGAGAGCAGGCGGCGGAAGGTGGGCATTCGCGGCAGCCACCCACTATACAAAGTGAAGTAAAGGCTTAGACTCGCCGCATGGCGCTTCGGGCCGGCCTCTGCGACCGCTGCCGCCATCAGCGGGTCATCGCCAACACGCGCGGCTCGAGCTTCTCGCTCTGCGAGCGCTCGCGAACCGATCCCGCCTATCCGAAGTACCCGCGCGTGCCGGTCCGCTCCTGCCCGGGCTTCGAGCCGGCCGCCCCGGCGGCGCCGGGCGACTGACTCAGCTCTGTGGGGCCTCGACGGCCTCGGTCGAGCTCAGGGCCCCCGCCGACGCGGCGACGACGAGGGCGATCGCGACGATCTCGCGGCCGAGCAGGTGCTGGTCGAGGACGATCAGCCCGACGAGCGCGGCAACCGCCGGCTCGAGGCTGAGCAGCACCCCGAACGTCCGCTCGGGCAGGCGTCGCAGCGCCTCGAGCTCGACCGTGTAGGGAAGCACCGAGCTGAGCAGGGCGACGCCGAGCCCGGCGGCGAGGACCCCCGGATGGAGAAGGTCGGCGCCGGCGTCGGCGACGCCGAACGGCACGAGGATGATCGTCGCGTAGATCATCGCCGCCGAGAGGCCTCCGAGGCCGGCCGATCCCCGGCCGATCCGCGCCGCGATCAGGATGTAGGCGCCCCAGAACCCTCCGGCGGTGAGCGCGAAGGCGACCCCGAGCGCGTCGAGGCCGTCGCCGATGCCGGGTGCGAGGAGGACGACTCCGGCTGCCGCGAGGACGACCCAGATGACGTCGCGGTGGCTGCGGGTGCCGGCGATCGCGACCGTCAGCGGTCCGACGAACTCGAGCGTCACCGCGATCCCGAGCGGGATCCGGTCGAGGGACTCGTAGAAGCAGAGATTCATGCCGACGAGGCAGACCCCGTAGAGCGCGACGGCGCGCCAGGTCGTCTCCCCGCGACCACGCATCGCCGGTCGCCAGACGGCGGCGAGGACGAGCGCAGCGAACGCGGTTCGCAGGAGCACCGTGCCGGCCGGGCCTGCTTCGTCGAAGAGGGTCGTCGCGAGCGCCGAGCCGAACTGGACGGAGGCGATGCCGATGAGGACGAGCCCCACCGCCGCCCGGCGGTCCTGGAGATCGGCGTTCACGCGGTCCGTCGCCGCGTCAGCCGATGTCCCTGTTGCCGCAGACTTTCGGCCCGAGGCGCTGGGAGGCCTTGGCGAGCGAGAGGGTGTCGGAGCGGGCTCTCATCTTCGACCGGCCCGGCCGCTGAAGCGGCGCGAGCGCCCGCGGATCATAGAGGCGGCCAGGCGGCTCCCGGGGCCGTGAACCGGCGCCGGGGTCCGCCCCGCCGCGCTATCGTGGCGCCCGCCCCGCCGCTTCGTCCGCGGCCGATCCCGAGGAGAGAGCCCCCTTGCCGAACCGCCTGATCACGCTTGCGATCGCTGCCGTCACGATGCTGGCGCTGCCCGCCGTCGCCTCGGCGAAGGACTACGCCGACACGGCGCTGAACATCATCCCGTCCGGTCAGCTCCAGCCGGGCCAGCCGCCGGCGCCGATGCCGAACGACGCCCAGGCGACCATGTACGACGGGTTGACGCCGCTCTTCGACGACGTCACCGAGGGCGATCTCACCGAGTACTTCAAGTCGGAGGCGCTGAACAGCCTCGGGACCGACGGCCCCGGTACGACCGAGACGGTCGCCGGCCATCCCGGGATAACGATCACCCGCGACGTCTACGGCGTCCCGCACGTCGATGCCGACAGCTACGACGACGGCGTCTACGCGGCCGGCTGGATCGCCGCGGAGGACCGCGGCCTGCTCCTCCAGCAGGCTCGCTACAACGCGCGCGTCGCCGCGATCGACGCACCGGGGCTCAGCGCGATCGGTCTGGTCACGCAGTTGAAGAGCTTCGTCCCGAGCCAGCAGACCGAGGACGTCGTCGCCCAGCAGACGCAGGCCCTCGAGGCGCAGGGCAAGGAGGGCAAGAAGGTCCTCCACGACATCGACACGTTCATCGCCGGGATCAACGGCTACTACGACTACGTGGGCTCGTCGGTCGAGCCGTTCACGCGCAACGACATCTACGCGCTGAACGCCCTCAAGGACCAGTTTCTCGGCGAGGGGGGCGGCGACGAGGCGCGACGGACCCAGTTCCTCGCCGGCCTGCAGGATCGCCTCGGCGGGAAGAAGGGGATGAAGGTCTTCAACGACCTGCGCCAGTTCAAGAACAAGGGCGTGCCGACGACGATCGACGGCAAGTTCCCGTACGGGAAGATCCCGAAGAAGGCGAAGGGCAACGTGGTCATCGATCACGACAGCTACGTGACCACGCCCGCGGTCGCCGACAAGACGCTGGCCGCGAAGGTCGCCCCGCAGCCGGTCCAGGCCTCGAACACGCTGATGATCACCGGCGATCGCTCGAACACGGGCAACCCGCTGATGGTCGGCGGCCCGCAGATCGGCTACTTCTACCCGGGCCTCACCTACGAGATCGACATGAACGCTCCGGGCCTGCGCTGGCGCGGCGCCACGTCGGCCCCGTTCCCCGGCTACCTGCTGATCGGCCGTGGCGAGGACTTCGCGACGACGCTGACCTCGGCCAGCGGCGACGTGATCGACCAGTACGCGGAGACGCTCTGCGGTGGCAGCGACACGAAGTACGAATACAAGGGCAAGTGCCGGAGCATGAAGACCTTCGACGCCGGCACGCTCGACGGCGAGCCGGTGACGTTCAAGACCACAGTGCACGGGCCGGTCACCGGCTATGCGACCGTGAACGGCAAGAAGGTCGCGATCGCGTCGAAGCGCTCGAGCTATGGAGAGGACGTCCTCGACCTGCTCTTCAACCGGCGGATCTCGACCGGTCAGGTGCACGATCCGAAGTCGTTCTACAACGCGGCCGCGAAGACTCCGCAGACGTTCAACTCCTTCTACATCGACGATCAGCACGTCGCCGTCTACACGGCCGGCAAGCTTCCGATCCGCGCCAAGGGCGTCGATCCGGGCCTCCTCACCAAGGGCACCGGCAAGTACGAATGGAAGGGCTTCCTGAGCAAGAACGGCCATCCGCACGGGATCGACCCGAAGGACGGGACGATGACCAACTGGAACCAGGTCACCGCGAAGGGCTTCGGCTCGGCCGACGACCAGTGGGGCCGGGCCGGCTCGGCCGAGCGGGTCGACCTGCTCAACACGAACCTGAAGCGGCTGCAGTCGCAGTCGGGCAAGTGGTCGCTCGCGTCGGTCACCGGCGCGATGAACGCCGCCGCGACGCAGGACATCCGCGCGATCGACACCGTGCCGCTGCTCAAGAAGCTGCTCGCCGGCAGCGAGGCGCCGAGCCCGCGGGCGCAGCAGATGCTCGACCTGATGGTCCAGTGGCGCAAGCGTCACGGCAGCCGCCTCGACCGCAACGGCGACGGGCTGATCGACGCGCCGGGCGCGGCGGTCATGGACGGCTCGTGGACGAACATCGCGAACGCGTTCATGAAGCCGCGGATCGGCTCTCAGCTCGACGAGCTCGACAGCCTGTTCTCGCGCTTCGATCAGCCGCCGGGAGGCCAGTACTCGGGCTGGTACCAGTACTTCGACCGCGACATCAATGCGCTCCTCGGCAGGCATGTGCCGAGCCCGTTCAACCTCGCCTACTGCGGCAAGGGCAAGCTCGAGAAGTGTCAGAGCGACATCTGGAAGGCGATCGACAAGTCGGGCGACGAGATCGCGGCCGAGCAGGGTACCGGCGATCCGACCCAGTGGCACTCGGACGCGACGGCCGAGCAGATCCACTTCCGGCCGCTGCCGCTGAAGACGATGCGGTACGCGAACCGCCCGAGCGGGATCCAGCAGGTGATCTCCTTCGACGGTCATCGCAAGGACAAGTAGCCGAGCGAGCCGATGAAGGCGATCCAGATCGTCGACCTCAGCGGGCCGGACTCGGCCCTGCGTGAGGCCGACGTCCCGGAGCCGGAGGCCTCGCACATGCTGACCCCCGGCAGCGGCGTCCTCGTCGACGTCGCGGCCGCCGGCGTCTCGTTCCCGGAGGTGCTGCAGACCCGCGGTGAGTACCAGGTGAAGCCCCCGCTGCCGTTCGTTCCCGGCAGCGAGGTCGCGGGAACGGTGCGTTCGGCCCCCGACGGCTCGGCCCTCGAGCCGGGGCAGCGGGTCGCGGCCTTCCCGATGCTCGGCGGCTTCGCCGAGGTTGCGGTCGCCCCCGAGTTCCTGACGTTCCCGCTCCCCGACGAGCTCGACGACCGCCAGGGCGCCGCGCTGATCCTCAACTACCACACGGCCTGGTTCGCGCTGGTGCTCCGCGGTCGTCTGAAGGCGGGGGAGACCGTGCTGGTCCAGGGCGCCGCCGGCGGCGTCGGCACCGCTTCGATCCAGGTCGCGAAGGGGATCGGCGCGAAGGTGATCGCGGTCGTCTCGACCGACGAGAAGGAGCGGGTCGCCCGCGACGCCGGGGCCGACGAGGCCGTCCGCTCCGACGGCCCCTGGCGCGACGAGGCCAAGGAGCTCTCCGGGGGCGGAGTCGACCTGGTGCTCGACCCGGTCGGGGGCGATCGCTTCACCGACTCGTTGCGCTCCCTCGCCGAGGGCGGCCGGCTCGTCGTCGTCGGCTTCACCGCGGGCTCGATCCCCGAGGTCCGCGTCAACCGCCTCCTCCTCAACAACACCGAGGTCATCGGCGCCGGCTGGGGCGCCTTCGTGATCGGCAAGCCCGACGTCAACCGCGAGATCGGCGCCGAGCTCGCGAAGCTGATCGGCTCCGGCGTGGTCCGCCCGCTCGTCGGCGCCTCGTTCCCGCTCTCGGTCGCCGGGGCGATCGAGGCGCTGGAGCTGATCGACGGGCGCGGCGCCACCGGCAAGATCGTTCTCGACGTCGGCTGATGGCCCGGGTCTTCCTCGTCACCGGCGCGTCGAGCGGGATCGGCGAAGCGACGGCGCGGCGACTCGCCCTCGAGCCCGGCGCCGAGCTGGTCCTCGTCGCCCGTCGCGAGGAGCGGCTCCGTGCCCTCGCCGACTCGCTGCCGGTGCCGACGACCTGGGTCGCGGCCGACCTGACCGGTGCCGGCGCCCCGGCGCGGGTCGTCGCCCACGTCGAAGAGCACCACAAGCGGCTCGACCTGCTCGTCAACAACGCCGGCGCGTCCTGGCGCGGGCGCTTCGGCGACGAGGGCTGGGAGAACGTCGAGCGGACGATGAGGCTCAACTTCGACGCCGTCGTCCGTCTCACCGATGCGGCGCTGCCGCTGCTGCGCCGTTCGGCGCCGAGCGCGCTCGTCAACGTCGCCAGCACGGCCGGCCGGGTCTCGCGGCCCGGCGCCGGCGCCTACTCGGCATCGAAGGCGGCGCTGATCGGCTGGAGCGACTCGCTCCATGTCGAGGAGCGCGAGCACGGCGTCCACGTCGGGCTCGTCCTGCCGGGCTTCATCGCGACCGAGGGGTTCCCCGCCGCCGAGCTGCGCGAGAAGCCGCTGACGCGCTGGATGGTCTCGACGCCGGACAAGGTCGCGGAGGCGATCGTCGACGCCGGCCTCGGCGGCCGCGCCGAGCGCTGGGTGCCGCGCGCCTACGGTCTCGCCGCCGTCCTCCGCGTCGTCGCTCCCGGGCTGGTCCGCAGGGTCATCTCCGGCGGCGCCGCCGGCGCGATGACGACCGCAACGAAGCCGCGGGAATAGCGCTGGAAGCAGTGAAGGGGGGTGGGAGCCGGCGCCGGCCGGCGCCAAGGTTCGAGGTGGCGGACATTCTCCCCGTATAGAGGTGGAGATCCGCACCACCTTGCGGGCACTACTCCGACCCCACCGTTACCGGCTCCTCCTCGCGGTGGGAGGGGAGCACCTTGGGGCCGCAGACGTCGCACGAGTACTCGCCGGTGACCTGCTCGGGGGGCGGTTCGCGGTGCTCGAGGACCTGCGAGTCGATCGTCAGCCACGCGATGACGCCGCCGAGGACAGAGAGGCCGGCGGTGACGTACATAGCGGTGCGGAAGCCGTCGGTCATCGCCGCGGGGTCGTAGAACGAGTCGCCGGTGAGGCCGGCGATCAGCGGCAGGACGGCGACGGCGAGCAGCCCGCCGACCCGCGAGACCGCGTTGTTGATCCCGGAGGCGATCCCCGAGTAGCGGGTCTCGGCGGCGGCGAGGACCGTCGCGGTCACCGGGGCGACGACGAGGGTCAGGCCGACCCCGAAGACGATCACGGACGGAAGGACCGACGTCACGTAGTCGCCGTCGGGGTCGATCTGGCCCATCATCACCATTCCGACGGCGATCACGAGCGGTCCCACGGTCAGCGGGACCCGGGCGCCGATTCGCTGCGCGAGGGCGCCCGCGCGAGCTGAGAAGAGCAGCATCAGCGCCGTCACCGGGAGCGAGGCGGCGCCGGCCGCGATCGGCGAGTAGCCGGCGGCGATCTGGAGGAAGGCGACGAGCAGGAAGAAGACGCCGCTGAGGGCGGCGTAGACGACGAACGTGACCGCGTTGGCGGCGCTGAACTGCCGCGAGGAGAAGAGCCCGAGCGGCATCATCGGATGGGCGCTGCGGCGCTCCTGGACGATGAACCCGACCAGCGCGGCGACGCCGGCGATCGCGGCTACTGCGATCACCGGCGAGAAGCCCGCATCGGGCGCTTCGATCAGCGCGTAGGTCGTCCCCCCGAGGCCGACGGCGGCCAGGACCGAGCCGAGGACGTCGAGACGCTCGGGCGCGTTGCGGTCGCGGGTCTCGGGGACGTGGCGGGTTGCCATCAGCGCCACGAAGGCGCCGATCGGGACGTTGATCAGGAAGATCGCCCGCCACGAGACCGCCTCGACCAGCCAGCCGCCGAGCAGCGGCCCGAGGGCGGTCGCGACGCCGCCGAGGCCCGACCAGGCGCCGATCGCGCGGGCGCGGTCTTCGCGCCGGAAGCTCGACTCGATCATCGCCAGGCTGCCGGGCGTCAGCAGCGCCCCGCCGACGCCCTGCAGCGCGCGCGCGGCGACCAGCTGCGCTGCGCTCGTCGCGAGGCCGCAGAGCACCGAGGCGACCGCGAACCACGCCACGCCGAGCAGGAAGACCCGCCGGCGGCCGAAGCGATCGCCCAGCGCACCGGCGACGAGCAGCAGCCCGCTCAG
>DATMCB010000035.1:0-3620 GCA_035558835.1 Solirubrobacterales bacterium | reverse complement strand
CGTCCTCGTCCACATCATCGGGATGATGGGAACGCTGGTCTTCTGGGGCGCGAACCCACGCGCGCCGATCGGCGGCTGAGGAGGAGAGCGTGACGGACGAGAACCGGGAGCAGCCGATGTACCAGGGCCGGCCGGCGCCGACGCCGCCGGCGCAGGCGCCTGCGAGCGGGCCGATCGGCGGTGACCCCGATGCCGCCGCCCCCGAGCTCGGCAGGCTCAACGTCGACTACACGATCCCCGGCGTCGAACCCGACGACACGGATCCGTACCGCTGGCACACCGGCGAGAAGCGCGATCACGGCGGCGAGGACGCGATCGAGGTGATCGACCTCGTCAAGCAGTTCGGCAACACGAGGATCCAGAACGGCCTCAACCTCGGGCTCCCCGACAACGAGGTCTCGATGGTCCTCGGCCCCTCCGGGACCGGCAAGAGCGTCCTGATCAAGCTGATCGTCGGCTTGCTCTACCCCGACGCCGGCGACATCCTCGTCCACGGCGAGTCGGTCCCGAGCATGACCGACGACGAGCTCTTCGAGATGCGCAAGAAGTTCGGACTGCTGTTCCAGGACGGGGCGCTGTTCGGCTCGATGAACATCTACGACAACACCGCCTTCCCGCTGCGCCAGCACACCGACAAGTCCGAGGACGAGATCTCCGAGATCGTCAACCGCAGGCTCGGCGAGGTCGGCCTCGCCGAGGCGCACTACAAGATGCCGAACGAGTTGTCGGGCGGGATGCGGAAGCGGGCCGGCTTCGCGCGGGCCCTCGTCCTCGACCCGGCGATCGTCTTCTTCGACGAGCCCGACTCCGGCCTCGACCCGGTCCGGACCGCGCTGCTCTGCGAGCTGATCCGCGAGGTGCACGAGGAGAACGGCGGCTGCTACATGGTGATCAGCCACGACCTCGGCACCGCCCGCCGGATCGCCGACTTCATCGCCGTTCTCTGGAAGGGCCGGATCGTCGAGAGCGGCCCGAGCGAGGAGTTGTTCAACTCGGACAACGACTTCGTCCGCCAGTTCCTGAACGCAGAAGTCGACGGCCCTCTAGCGATGGACTAACGGCCCGCGGCGACGGGTTCGCGCCCTAACCTCTGAGTCGTGCGGCGGGTACTCGGGCGAGTAGGTGAGTGGTCGGTGACCCATCCGGCCGCGGCGATCGCCGCGGCCGTCTCGGTCGTCGCGATCGTCGCGGTCGTCGGCGCGCTGCGGCTGACGCCCGATGCGGGGACCGACAAGCTCGTCGACAACGGCTCGCCGGCGTTCGAGAGCACGAAGGAGTTCCACGACCGCTTCGGCGACGACGCGATCGTCGTCCTCGTCGAGGGCGACCTCCAGAAGCTGATGCTGACGTCGAACATCGACCGGCTGCTGGGGCTCGAGACCTGCCTCGCCGGCCGTCCCGATGCGAGCGGCCAGTACGCGGCCGACGTCTGCCGGCAGATCGCCGATCTCGGGGCGACCAGGGTCGTGCTCGGGCCGGCCACCTTCATCAACGAGGCGGCGGCCCGCTCGAACGAGGCGATCGTGCAGCAGATCCGCTCGCTCCGCAACGCGTCGCCGGAGCAGCAGCAGAAGGCGCTCCGCCAGTTCCTCGCGACCGGCCTCAGCCCGGCGACGGTCCTCCAGGGCCTCTCGATCGACAACACCCAGTTCGTCTCCTCGATCGTCTTCGACCAGACGAAGCCCGGCGCGCCGCCGAAGTCGAAGTTCGGCTACCTGTTCCCGAGCGATCGTGGCGCGCTGATCTCGATCCGGCTGCGTCCCGGCATCTCCGAGTCGGACCGTCGCGAAGCGATCGGCCTCGTCCGGACGGCGGTCGCCGACGAACAGTTCGCCCTCCGCGACGGCAGCTACGAGATCTCCGGGGTGCCGGTCGTGGTCCAGGGCCTCGCCGACGAGCTCGGCGGCCAGATCGCGATCCTGTTCGGCGCCGCCCTGGTCGTGATGGGGATCGTCCTGCTGCTCGTCTTCGGGCCGCCGCTGCGGCTGCTGCCGCTGTTGACCGCGATCGGCTCGGCCGGCTTCGCCTTCGGGCTCCTCTCGCTGCTCGGCGGCTCGCTGACGATGGCATCGGTTGCCGTCCTGCCGGTCGTGATCGGCCTCGCCGTCGATTACGCGATCCAGCTCCAGGCGCGATTCCGGGAGGCCGCCGCCGCGGGCCGGAGGCCGCCGGCGTCGGCGGTCGTCGCCGCCGTCCGCGGCGGTCCGGTGATCGCCACTGCTGCGCTCGCCACCGCGGTGGGCTTCCTGACCCTGACCCTGTCGCCGATCCCGATGGTCCGCGAGTTCGCGATCGCGCTCGTCGCCGGGATCGCGGCGGCACTGGTGATCTCGCTGACGGCAGGGCTCGCGGCGCTCTCGATGGCGCCCCCGGCGACGCCCGGACCGGGCCGAATCGCCCGCTGGGCGGGCTCGGCGAGCGGCCGCGCCGGTGCCGCCGGGAGCTCGCTCGCCGCCGCCGGGCGGCGTGGCGCGGGGATCGCCGCCTCGGTACGGCATCACGCGGCGGCCGTCTGGGAGCGGGCGCTCGCGGCCGCGATCCAGCAACCCGGCAGGGTGCTCGTGATCGCAACGGTTCTCGCCGCGACCGGTTGGGTGGCGGGGACCGGCACGAAGGTGGTCAGCGACATCCGCGAGCTGGTGCCGTCCGATCTGCCGGCGCTCGAGTCGGTCGACCGCCTTCAGCAGGCGACCGGCGTCTCCCAGGAGCTCGATGTCGTCGTCTCCGGCGACGTCACGACGCCCGCGGCGATCGCCTGGATGAGCGACTTCAAGCAGCGGGTGCTGGCCGAGCACGGGTTCGGGCCGGACACCCCGAACTGCCTCGCCGAGTCGGCCGAGCTCTGCCCGGGGCCGGCGCTGTCCGATCTCTTCGACCTGAGCTCCGGGCAGCCGCCGGGCCAGCAACGGATCGACGCGGTCCTCGCCGCCGTGCCCGAGTACTTCTCGCAGGCGATCCTGTCCCGCTCCGACACCGGCGACGTCGCCGCCCTCTCGTTCCTGATCCCGGTGATGCCGCTGGACGAGCAGGAGCAGCTGATCTCCGAGATCCGCTCCGAGCTCGATCCTCCCGACGGCGTCCACGCCGAGGTCGCCGGCCTGCCGGTGCTGACCGCCGACGCCGCCGCGGAGCTGTCCGGCTCGCGCTACTGGCTCGCCGTCGCCGGATTGCTCGCCGTCGGCCTCGTCCTTCTCGCCGTCTACCGCTCGCCGGGGAGGGCGCTCGTCCCGCTGCTCCCGATCGCCCTCGCCACCGGATGGTCGGCGCTCGTCCTCGAGGCGATCGACATCCCGCTGAACCCGATGTCGGCGACGCTCGGGGCGCTCGTGATCGCGGTCGCCACCGAGTTCAGCGTCATCCTCGCGGCCCGCTACCACGAGGAGCGGGGACGCGGGCTCAGCGTCGGCGAGTCGCTGCGCTCGACCTATGCCCGAACCGGGACCGCCGTGCTCGCATCGGGAGTCACCTCGATCGCCGGCTTCGGCGTCCTCGCCTTCAGCCGGATCACGATGCTCCGTGACTTCGGGATCGTCACCGTCGTCGATCTGACCGTCGCGCTGGCGGGCGTGATGCTGGTCCTGCCGGCAGCGCTCGTCTGGGCCGAGCACGGCTTCCATCCG
>DATMCB010000034.1:0-3466 GCA_035558835.1 Solirubrobacterales bacterium | reverse complement strand
GTTCCTGCCGACGACGCTGGTGATGGGCACGCTGTCGGTCCGCTACGCGGAGCCGCTGATCATGCGCTTCGGCGCCCGGCGGACGCTGCTCCCGGGCCTCCTGCTGATCGCCATCGGCCTGGCGCTGTTCGCGACAGTGCCCGTCCACGGCTCCTATGTCGCGGACGTGCTGCCGCCGACGCTGCTGCTCGGCCTCGGCGTGGGCGTCAGCTTCCCGGCGCTGATGACGCTGGCGATGTCGGGCGCGACCCGCGAGGACGCCGGTCTCGCCTCGGGGCTGGTCAACACGACCGCCCAGGTCGGGGCGGCGATCGGCCTTGCCGTGCTGGCGACGCTGTCGGCGAGCCGCACCGACGACCTCCTCGCGCAGGGCGACTCGACGCGGGTCGCCCTCACCGGCGGCTACGAGCTCGCCTTCGCGGTGGCGGCGGGTCTCGTCGTGGCGGCGCTCGTCGTGGCGCTGGCAGTCCTCGAGCCGGAGCGGCCGCGCGGCAACGAGGCCGAGGCCGGGGTGGACCCGGAGGCGCGGCGGGGCGGCGAGCCGGAGCCGGCTTACTCGGAGGCCGGCTGACCGTCAACGGTTCGCTCAGCGCTGCGAGAGGTCGCCGATCAGCGCCAGCAATGTCCGGGTCAGCAGCGTCTCGACCTCGGCCCGGGTGGCGCGGCCGTAGCGCAGCCACTCCTTCGCGGCCGCCTCGGCCGTCCCCTGGAAGACGCGGAGCGCGAGCAGCAGCTCCGGCGAAGGATCGTCGCCGGCGTGGTTGTAGGCCATCCGCATCACGATCCGGTCCCGGGCGCCGCTCATGATCGCCTCGACCTCGGGGTCGCGGCCGAGGCCGCCCTCGCCGCCGAGCAGCATCGTGAGAACCTCGTGGTTGCGCTCGAAGGCGTCGAGGAATCGGGCCATGTTGCGGGCGATGAGGTCCTCGAGCGCGAGGTCGGGGAGGTCGGTGTCGACCATCTCCGGCAGCCCTGCGGCGAGGTCGGCGACCACGGCCAGGTAGAGGTCGCGCTTGGTCCCGAAGTAGTGGTTGACGAGGCCGGTGGTGACGCCGGCGCTCCGCGCGACCGCCTCCATCGAGGCGTGGGCGTAGTCGTCGGCGACGAACACATCGCGGGCGGCGGCGAGGATCTGCTCGCGGCGTACCCCCGGATCGAGCCGTGTTCTGGTTCCGGACATCAACGGCAGCATACCCGGGCGAACCACTATTGACGAGGGATCAATAGATCCGGTAGCCTGCTCGCATGATTGGGAGGATGACCTTGGCGGTCGCGCTGCTCGCCGCGATCTCGTTGCCGTCGCCGGCCGCCGCGGCGAGCCGGGCCGAGCGGCCGAACGTCGTCGTGATCATGACCGACGATCAGGACTTCCGGTCGATGCCGGTGATGCCGAAGACGCGGCGGCTGATCGGTCGCCAGGGCGTCACGTTCGATCGCAACTTCGTCAACTACCCGCTCTGCTGCCCGTCGCGGGCGACGTTTCTGACCGGTCAGTACGCCCACAATCACGGCGTCCTCTGGAACAACTGGCCGTGGGGCGGCTACCGGATGCTCGACGGAAGCGAGACCCTGCCGGTCTGGCTCGGCCGCGCCGGCTACCGGACGATCCACATCGGCAAGTACCTGAACGAGTACGGCGAGCAGAAGCCGACCGAGGTCCCGAAGGGCTGGGACGACTGGCACGGCGGCGTCGATCCCTCGACGTACGACTACTACGGGATGACGATCAACAACAACGGCGACCTGAAGACGTACGCGCGGACGGAGCGCAACTACTCGACCGACGTCTACACCCGGCTCGCCGATCACGCGATCCGCGACGCCTCGAAGTCCCGCAGACCATTCTTCATGAACCTCGCGCCGAACGCGCCGCACACGGTGGCGACCGCGTCCGGCGCCACCCGGGAGGGCTCACCGGCGCTGCCGCCGCCGCGCTACGCCGACGTCTTCGCCAACCGCTCGATGCCGATCTACCCGAACTTCAACGAGGCCGACATCTCCGACAAGCCGACCACGCTGGCGGCGTTCTTCCCGACCCAGATGACCGCCCAGCAGCAGGCCGAGTTGCAGGAGCACTGGCGCGGGCGCATGGGCTCCCTGCTCGGCGTCGACGACATGGTCAGGAACGTCGTCAGGAAGCTGAAGCGGACCGGCGAGTACCGAAACACCGTGATCATCTTCACCTCCGACAACGGCTGGATCCTCGGCGAGCATCGCCTCCGCGACCCGGTCACCGAAGACGGCACCGCCGCCGGCGTCAAGTACGTCCCCTACGAGGGCTCCTCGCGGGTGCCGCTGATGATCGAGGGCCCGGGCTTCCCGGCCGGCCGCGAGGTCGAGGGCGTGACGAGCAACGCCGACCTGGCGCGGACGATCCTCGACATCGCCGGCGCGAAGCCGAAGCGGGGCTTCAAGCTCGATGGCATGTCGCTGCTGAAGGCCGCCGGCGACCCGAAGGGCGTCCTCGCCGACCGCGGCGTCTTCCTCGAGACGGCACCGAATCCGCGCGGCGTGCCGACCTACATCGCGGTCCGCACGAAGCGCTACCGCTACGACCTCCAGGAGGACGGCCAGGAGGGCCTCTACGACCTCAAGGAGGATCCCTGGGAGCTCGAGAGCGTCCACGACGATCCCCGCTACGCCCGGATCAAGACGATCCTTCGCGCCGCCGCCGAGGACCTCGCCGACTGCGCCGGCGCCTCCTGTCGCAAGCCGGTCCCGCCACTCCCGCAGCCCGGTCGCTGAGGGTCGGACGAAGGGCGCGGCCGCAGCTTCGGCCCCGGGGTGTCGTGCCGGGGAGAAGCCCGCGCTTGGGCTGATGAGGGAGGGCGAAAGCGACGGCGATGATCAGTGGGCGGGATAGCCCCCGGATGGTGGAGTAATCACGCCCACTGGCGCTGACCCCGCCAACGCAACCAAACCCACGCTGTCGGCCAGGGCGGCTCAGGCGATCCCGGCGGCGACGCGCTGCTGCATGGCCCGCAGGCGCTCGATCAGCTCGGCCGGCCCGTCGACCTCGTAGTCGAACGGGATCATCGCGATCCGCAGGGCAAGCCAGTCGAGATCGACGTCGGATGGCCGGTACTCGCAGATGTCGCCCTCGAGGTGGCGGATCTCCTCCTGCATCCAGGGACGCTCGCGGAGCTGCTCGGCCGCGCAGTGGACGGTGATTCGCGCCTCGTAGGTCTCCGCGCCGCCGCTGAGGTTGGCGGCGACGTAGGCGGCGGGATCGGCGCCGCCGGGTAGCTCGCGGGCGTCGAAGAGGCCGCCGGCCGGCGCCGGGGAGGCGAGGCGATCAACGCGGAAGCTGCGCCACCCGTCGCGATCGCAGTCCCAGGCGACGAGGTACCAGCGCCGGCCGAGGTTGGCCAGCGAGTGCGGCTCGACGAGCCGCCGGGTCGCGGAACCGTCACGGGCGCGATAGGCGAAGCGGAGACGCTCGTGGTCGCGGCAGGCGGAGGCGATC
>DATMCB010000033.1:0-2883 GCA_035558835.1 Solirubrobacterales bacterium | reverse complement strand
GCCTCGAGCGCATCGCCGGTCGCGTCGGTCGAGGCGTCGTCGACGACGATCGCCTCGACCCCGACGCCGACCTGGTCGAGGGTCTCGCCGACGGCGGCGGCGATCATGCGGGCCCGGTTCCGGGTCGGGATCACGACCGAGACCAGCGGCTGGTTTCCACGGCCGGGCTGGACCGGCCCGGCGTCACTCACCGCCGGCGCCGTCCTCGATGCTCCAGCGGTAGTCGAGGACGACGGGAGCGGCCTCCATCATCTGCGAGACCGCACCCTTGCCGGCGGCCGACACCTCGCCGGTGATCCGGAAGACGCCGAGCCGCTGCCAGGGGACGATCGAGCCGACGCCGCTTTCGGTGAGGACGCCCCCGTGGAGCTCGTAGGTCCGCGGCAGCAGCGGCAGCGACTCGAACCGGCACTCGACCCAGCCGCTTCCCTCGAGGACGTCGGGAACCTTGCCGTCGATGAACATCGAGGCGAGGCCGAGCGCCCCGAGCCGGCCGTCGGTGATCCCGATCTCGAAGATCGGCCCCCGGACCGGGCCGCGGGTCCGGTAGTGGAGCCGGGCGATGATCGGCTCGCCGCTCGCGACGGCGCCGATCTCGGCTCCGCTGTCGTCGTGGAAGGTGACGCGATCGATCTCGAGCGGGCCGCCGCCTTCGAGCGCCGGCTCGTCGCCGCGCCCCGTCAGCTCGGCCTCGACGCCGGCGAGGTACTCGCGGACGACCTCGCGCGCCGGCCCCTCGGTGCGGATCCTGCCCGCGTCGAGGATCACCGCCCGCTTGCAGAGGGCCTCGACGGCGCTCATGTCGTGGGAGACGAAGACGAGCGTCCGGCCGGAGCGGACGAGCTCTCCCATCCGCTCGACGCAGCGGTACTGAAAGGCGGCGTCGCCGACCGCGATCGCCTCGTCGACGACGAGCACGTCGGGCTCGAGGTGGGCGGCGAGCGCGAAGCCGAGACGGAGCTGCATCCCCGAGGAGAACTGCTTGACCGGCTGCTCCAGCGCCGGGCCGATCCCGGCGAACTCGACGATCTCGTCGAAGCGGCGGCGGACGTCGTTTCGCGACAGCCCGAGGATCCGGCCGTAGAGCATCACGTTCTCGCGGCCGGTCAGCTCCGGGTGCATGCCGGTGCCGACCTCGATCAGGGCACCAACCCGGCCCCGGACCCGGATCCTCCCCTCGGTCGGGAACGCGATCCGCGTCACGAGCTTCAGCGCGGTCGTCTTGCCGGCGCCGTTGTGGCCGATGATCGCGAACGACTCGCCCTCGGCGATCTCGAGGGTCAGGTGGTCGACCGCGGTGACCACGTCGCGCGGTGGGCGCCGGCGGACGACCGAGGTCAGGTCGTCGCGGAGCGATCGGTACTCGCGGCCGCCGCGGTAGCGCTTGGTGACGTCGTCGAACGAGATCGCGGTCGCCATCGTCAGACCCGGTCGGCGAAGCCGCGCTCGAGGCGCTTGAACAACGCGTAGCCGAGGACCAGCAGAAGCAGCGACCAGCCGAGCGCCAGCGCCGAGGTCCCCCATGACGGCCACTCGCCGTGGAGCATGATCAGCCGCAGGTCGTCGATCGCGGTCGCGACCGGGTTGAGGACGACGTAGACATCGCGCCACTGCTCGGGAATCGAGCTGAGCGGATAGACGACCGGGCTCAGGAACAGGCCGATCTGGATCATGAAGGGCAGCGCGTACTTGACGTCGCGGTAGTAGACGTTGATGGCCGAGAGGGCGACGCTGATCGCCGCCGCGAAGACGAGCAGGAGGACGACCGGCACCGGGATCGCGATCCAGGTCAGCTCCGGCGAGCCGCCATAGAGAACGACGGCGACGGCGAGGACCGCGATGCCGGGCAGCAGGTCGACGAGCGATGCCAGATCGGAGGAGAACGGCAGGACCTCGCGCGGGAAGTAGAGCTTGCGGAGCATCGACTCGTTGGCGACGAGCGCTTGCGAGCCGTTCAGCGCCGCGTTCGAGAAGTAGGTCCACGGGACCATCCCGGCGAGGGCGAACAGCAGGTAGGGAACTCCCTCGCTGCTCAGGCCCGCATAGCGTCCGAGGAAGAGCGCGAAGATCGCGGCCGCAACGACCGGCTGGAGGATCGCCCAGCCGACGCCGATCGCCGCCTGCTTGTAGCGAACCTTGACCTCGCGGACGGTGAACGCCCAGAGCACCCCACGGAACATCCAGAGCTCGGCGAGGGCGTCGCGGGTGATCCGTCCGGCGCCGCCGGAGATCTCGAGCACCGGCTTCTCGCCCCGATGGGGCGGCTGCCGCTCCGGCGGCACGCTCGGACCCGGACCTGGAGCTGCTGAGGTGTCGATCTGAGCCATCATCCGCGAAGCGGCTCCGAACCGCGGCCGCGGCCCTCCGCTCACTGTAGAGGCTGCGGAGGCGCCGGCTCGAACCAGGCCTCGATCGCGGAATGGTCGCTGAGCCCTGCCTGCCGCCATTCGTGGACGTAGTCGCAGGCGACGAGGCCGAGTCCGCCCGAGGCGAGGACGTGGTCGAGTCGGTGAGCTGCCTTGCGGCGAGCGCGGGTGTGCATCACCCAGGAGACGTCGCGGCGGTCGTAGCCGTTCGCGGCCCGGAACGCGTCGGCGAGGTCCCAGTCGGCGAGGCCGACCAGCAGCGAGCGCTCGGCCGCGTCCCAGCGCTCCTCGGCATCCGGGTGGTTGGAGGCGAAGGTCTCGACAGCCCCGTCCTCGGTCTCGAGCCGCGGCGTGTTCAGATCGCCGCAGAGGATCCGGTGACGGGCGCTGTGGCGAGCGAGCGCGAAGAACAGCGCCTCGCAGGTCTCGACCTTCGCGATCCCGTTCGACTGCGCCGGCGGGATGTGGGCGTTGTGGACCTCGACCACCCCGAACGGGGACTCGGTGAGCACCGACA
>DATMCB010000032.1:0-18502 GCA_035558835.1 Solirubrobacterales bacterium | reverse complement strand
GTTGGAGCCTCTTTCGGGATGCAGACGATCCGGCACTCTTCCTGGAGACGTTCACGGTGCCGAACTGGTCGGAGCACATGCGCCAGCACCTCGAGCGGGGCATCGAGAGCGACAAGGAGCTGGAGGCGGAAGCGCGGGCGTTCCTGACCGATGACAGGCAACTGCGGGTACGCCACCTGCTGTCGCCGAACGACGGTTGAGGAAGATCAGGCCCACCAGAGGGATCTGGCGAGGGCGGGAGGGTCAGATCAAGGAAGAGGGACGCGAAGCGGCCCAGTTGGCCGTGAGCGGCCCGATGACGCCGAGCAGGCCGCTCCCGGCCCGCCAGATCAGTTGTCGGAGCCGGCGCGGTCCCATAGGTAGAGCTCCATCGCCTCGACGGCCAGCTCCTCCTGGCGCTCGGGCGAGAGCCACTCGAGGACGGTCTCGAGGGCGCGCTCCTCGGTGAGGCCGCGATCGACGGCCTCCTCGCCGCGGAAGCCGGCGGCGAGCTTCAGGGCCTCGCGGCGGTGCCGGCCGAGCGACCCGAAGGCGTTGATCAGGAAGTCGCGGTTCGGGATCGGGTGGGCGATGTCCATCGAGGCATGCCAGGCGGCGAGCATCGAGATGTCGTGCTCGTCGAGCTCCTGGATCGCCTTCGAGTAGTGGGCCTCGAGCTCGTCATCGGGGATCTCGTCGACCCACGCACGAACGGCTTCACCGAGGAGCTGCCGCCGGGCCTCGCGGCCGACCGAGTCGGCGACGACTCGGATCGCATCGGCAGGCTCGATGAAGCAGAGGGGCACGGTGGCGAAGATAGACAGGGCCCCCGACGGCAAAACGGTGCATGCAAGCCGACGACCGTCGTCGCCGCCCGCCGCAGTCAGATGGAGCGCCCGCGGCGCGACCTATGCTCAGACGATGGACTCCGCCGCCGGATCGAGAGGGACGCCTTGAGCCTGCGCGTTATCGCCGGCCCGCCGGGTTCCGGCCGCGGGGCAGAGGTCGCAGCCGCCTTCGCTGCGGCCCTCGACCGCGAGCCGTTGCTGGTCGCGCCGACGAGCGACGACGTCGACCGCCTCGAGCGCGACCTCTGCGCGGCGCCGGGCGGGATCCTCGGCGGGACGATCACGAGCTTTCCCGGCCTGTTCGGCGAGGTCGCGCGCGCGGTCGGAAGCGAGGCCGGCGAGCCGCTGACGGAGATCCAGCGGATCTGGCTCGCCCGCGAGGCGGCGCGGACGACGAGCCTGCGCAGGCTGGCACGCTCATCGCGCCGCGCCGGTTTCGCTCCGGCGCTCGCGGCGCTGCTCGACGACCTGCAGGCCGCCGGGCTCGACGCGGCCGGGCTCGAGGCCGCGACGGACACTGCCGCCTCCGGCGACTACGAGCGCGAGATCGTCGCCCTCTTCGCTGCCTACGAGCGGCTTCGCGACACCGGCGGGGCTGCCGACGGCCACCAGCTCGCCGCTGCCGCGACCGCCGCTCTGCGCGCGGCGCCGGACACCTGGCAGGGACGCCCCGTCTTCCTCTACGGCTTCGACGACCTGACCCGCGAGCAGGTCGAGCTCGTCGACGCGCTCGCCGCTGCGACCGAGGTCGTCGTCACGGCGACCTTCGAGGACCGTCAGGCTCTGGCCGCGCGCGCCGAGCTGCTCGGGATCCTCCGCGACGAGCTCGGCGCGACGGTGAGCGAGCGGGGGCCGGCGGCGGCCGGTTCAGGATCCGTGCTCCACCATCTCGAGCGCAACCTCTTCGAGCCCGACTCCGAGCGGGTCGAGCCCGACGGGTCGCTGCAGCTCCTCGAAGCGGCCGGAGAGCATGGCGAGGCGGAGTTGATCGGCCGCAAGGTCGCGCGCCTGCTCGCCGACGGCGTCGATCCCGATGAGGTCGCGATCGTGGTCCGCAGCCCCGATCGCCAGGCACCGCTGATCGCCCGCACGCTCGGGCGGATGGGCATCCCGCTGGCGCCCGAGGCGAGCGTCCCGCTGGCCGCGACGGCGACCGGCGCAAGCCTGCTCGAGCTGATCGAGATCGCCGCCGGCGAGGGCACGGCGGCGACCGTCGTCTCGTTCCTTCGCCGTCCCGGACGAGCCCGTCCGGGACCGGTCGACTGGCTCGAGCGGCGGATCCGCCGCGAGCGCCTGCGAACCGCCGATGAGGCGCTCGAGGCCTGGGCGGGTGACTTCGAGGAGCCGCGGCGCATCTGGTCGCTCGACGACCTCCGCGCGGCCGGCGAGGAACCGGCGGCGATCGCCCGCGTCCTCGCCCGGACCGCCGCCGACGTCGCCGAGCGTGATCATGTCCGCTCCGGGATCGTCCCCTCGGGCGGAGCGGCCGTCGAGCTCAGGGCGGCCGGCGAGGCGGCACGGGCGCTCGCCGACGTCGTCGACCTCGGCGAGCCGGCACCGCGGAGCCTCGCCGGCTTCGCCGAGCTGCTCGCCCACGTCCGGGTGCCGCTCTGGCGCGGCCCCACCGAGGGTCGGGTCCGGATCCTCAACCCGTACCGGCTGCGGGCGACCCGGGTCGCCCATCTGTTCGTCGCCGGGCTCGCCGACGGTTCCTTCCCGGCCGCCGCCGGCGGCGATCCCCTGCTCTCCGACGAGCGGCGGCGAGCGCTCGGGCTGTCGGCGCGGACCGACCCGGCCGCCGAGGAGCGGTACCTCTTCTACGCCTGCGTGGCGAAGCCGGAGCGCCGCCTCCATCTCTCCTACCCGGCCTCCGACGAGGCCGGCGGCGAGGCTCCCCGCAGCCCCTTCGTCGACGAGGTCCGCGACCTCCTCGACCCGGCGCCGACCGCGCTGGCCGGCGACGATCCGCTCGAGGCGGCGATCGTCGAGCGGGCGACGCTGGCCGACTTCGTCCCGGCGCCGGATCAGGCGAGCGCGCCGCACGATCTCGCTCGCGCCCTCGCCGTCACCGGCGCCGCTGCGAACGAGCACGCAGCGGGACTCGACCTGCCCGACGGGATCGCCGACCGTGCCCTCGCGGCAGTCGCCGACGCCGGCGGGCGGGTCGAGCGGGCCCGCCGCCCCGGACCGCTCCGCGATCCGGCGGTGCTCGCCGAGCTCGCCGAGCGTGACCTGTTCGGAGCCTCCACCCTCGAGGAGTTCATCGGCTGCTCCTACCGCTGGTTCGTCAACCGCGAGCTGCGGCCGCAGGCGATCGACCCGGACCCCGACGCGCTCGAATCGGGCGGGATCGTCCACACGACGCTAGAGCGGCTGTTCAGGGAGCCGCCGACCGTCGAGCGGCGGCCGACCGAGGCGGGCTGTGAGCGCTGGATCGCACGGGCGCGGGAGCTCGTCCGCGATGTCGCGGCCGAACGCGGCTGGGACGTCGATACTGCGCCGGCGTCGATCTCGCTCGCCCGCCTCGATGCCGTCATCGCCCGCTTCATCCGCCGCGACGCCGCGACCGGCGGGCCGATGGCGCCCGAGGCCGAACTCCTCGAGGTCCGGTTCGGGGACGGGCCCGACGACAGCTTCGGCCCGGCCGACTTCGGCAGCTTCCGGCTCCACGGGGCGATCGACCGGATCGACGTCGCCGACGGAAGGGCGCTGATCCGCGACTACAAGCTGAGCTCGAAGGCGCCCTCGGCGAAGAACCTCTCCAAGCAGGGCCGCCTGCAGCTGCCGCTCTACATGCTCGCCGCCCGCGGGTTCGGGCTCGATCCGATCGGCGGCCTCTACAACCCGCTCGCGGCGACGAAGGACGACCGGCCGCGCGGGCTCCTCGACAAGGAGCAGAAGGGGGCGCTGATCCCGGCCGGAAAGGACGCCCACGTCGGCACCGACTTCTTCGAGGCCGAGCCCTTCGAGGAGGTGCTGGAGACCGCCCGCCGGGAAGCCGTCGCCGTCGTCGATTCGATCCGGGCCGGTCGGATCGATCGCGATCCCCACGACGGGGCCTGCCCGGCCTGGTGCACGCTCGCGCCGGTCTGCCGGATCGAACGCTCGATCCCCCTCCCCGACGACGAGGACGAGGACGAGGCGGCGGCGTGAACGGCCACGAGCAGCTCAGCCTCGATGCGCCCGCGGAGGCTGCCGCGCCGCCGGAGGGCATGGAGATCCGGGTCCGGGCGAACGGAAGCGGCGGACGTCCCGGCCCGACCCTGGAGCAGGCGGAGGCGATCGGCAATCGCGATCGCGATGTCTTCCTCGAGGCCGGGGCCGGAACCGGCAAGACGCGCGTGCTCGTCGAGCGCTACTGCGACGCGATCGCCGTCGACGGCGTCGAGCCGGAGCGAATCCTCGCCTTCACGTTCACCGAGAAGGCGGCGGCGGAGATGCGCCGGCGGGTCCGCGTCGAGCTGTCCCGCCGCGCAGCGGCGGCCGCGGAGCAGTCCGAGCGGGCTCGGCTGCAGGCCGCGGCCCGGACCGGCGAGACGGCACCGATCACGACCATCCACGGCTTCTGCCGGCGCCTCCTCGCCTCCCACCCCGTCGCTGCCGGCCTCGATCCGCGCTTCCGGGTCCTCGACGCCGACGAGGCCAGACGACTCGCTCGGACCTGCTTCGGCGAGGTCCTGACCGAGCTGGCCGGCGACGACGACGCGGTCGCCCTGACGGCGGCGGGCTACCGCAGCCGGCTCGGTTCGATCGTGCTCGCCGCCCACTCCGAGCTTCGTAACCGCGGCATCCTCGACCCGGAGCTGCCGGAGATCGCGATCAGCGCGATCGACGGCCGCGACGAGCCCGCCACGCCGGCCGAGATCGCCGCCGTCGGCGGCGGCTACGCGGCGCTTCGGAAGCTCGTCGTCGCCTTCTCCGCCCGCTTCGACGAGCGCAAGGCGGAGCGCTCCGCCGTCGACTTCGACGACCTGCAGCTCCTCGCCGTCGACCTGCTGCGCCGCAACACGACGATCGCGGAGGCTCAGCGAGCCCGCTTCGACCACCTGCTCGTCGACGAGTTCCAGGACACGAGCCCGATCCAGGTCGAGCTCGTGCGGATGCTCGCGGGGCCGGAGACGAGCACGTTCACCGTCGGCGACGCCGCCCAGTCGATCTACGGCTTCCGCGGCGCCGACCTCGCCAGCTTCCGCCGCGTTCGCGACGAGCTGGCGGCCGGCGCCGGGCCGCGCCCGACGGCGATGCTCGGGCTGACCGGCAGCTTCCGCTCGACGCCCGACGTGCTCGCGATGGTCAACCTGGTCGGGGCCGAGCTGCTGCCCGACTTCAACCCGCTCGCCGTCGGCCGCGAGCCGGCACCCGTCGGCGGCCCGGACGGCCCGGCGGTCGAGCTTCTGCTCACCGCATCATCGGGATGGGGCGATGAGGAGAACGGGACGAAGCTCGCGACCGTCGCCGCGGAGACGCCGCAGGGGCGGGTGGCCGAGGCCCGGGCGCTCGCGGCGCGGCTCCGCGAGCTCGCCGAGGGCGGAGTCGATCCGGGATCGATGGTGCTGCTGCTGCGGGCGTTCACCCACGTCGACGCCTACGCCGAGGCGCTCGAGCTGGCCGGCCTCGATCCCTACGTCGTCGGTGGCCGCGGCTACTGGTCCTCGCAGCAGGTCACCGATGCCCTCTGCCTGCTCGGCTGTGTGGCCAACCCCCTCGACGACGTCGCCCTGCTCGGCGCCCTCGCCTCTCCGGCGGCGGCGATCTCGCCGGACGGGCTCTGGATGCTGCGGCGGATCGCCGGCCGCCGGCAGCTCTGGAGCGCGATCGAGGAGATCGCTTCCGGCGAGGCGATCGAGACGAGCGAAGGCGGCGAGGCGGAGGGACGCGAGGAGCAGCGGCGCTGGAGCGCCAACCTCGCTGCCGGCGACCGCGACCGGCTGACGGCCTTCCACGAGACCCTCTCCGAGCTCCGCGAGGGCGCCGCCCGGCTCGCGCTCGACGAGCTGGTCGAGCGAACGCTCGAGGCGTTCGGCTACGACCTCGCGGCGCTGTTGATGGACGACGGGCTGCGACGGACCGCGAACCTCCTCAAGCTGGTCCGGCTCGCTACCGAGTTCGAGGCGCACGAAGGGCGCGATCTGCGCGGCTTCCTCGACCAGGCGAGCGATCGCGCCGCCCTCAGCGACCGCGAGGCCGAGGCGGCGGTCGCAGCCGAGGACCACGCCGGCGTCCGGATCATGACCGTGCACGCCGCCAAGGGGCTCGAGTTCGACTGCGTGGCCGTCGCCGATCTCGGTCGCAAGCTCGCCGGCGGGGGGCAGCCCCCCTCGCTCCGGCTCGCCTTCGACGGAACGTCCGAGGCACCGCGGATCGGCCTGCGGCTCGCCCGCGCCGGAGCGGGGAGCATCGACGTCGGCGGCTACGGCGATCTCAACGACTCCGCCGCCGATGCCGACGCCGAGGAGTCCGGCCGGCTCGCGTACGTCGCCGCGAGCCGCGCGCGCACCCGGCTGCTGCTCAGCGGCACGATCGACCCCGAGAAGGACCTCGACCGATCCGAGCAGCCGCTGCGCAGGCATTCCGTCCTGAGCCGGCTGCTGCCGGCGCTCGGCGCATCCGGCGACGATGAGGTCCTGCTCGCCGCGCCCCCGGATGCACTGCCCGGTCTCGAGGCCGGTCCCTTCGATGCCGCGCCGGTCGCGGTCCGGGTCACGGTGCCCGGGCGGGACGTGGCCGAGCGCCTCTCCTACGACCATCGCGACCAGGCCGCCGCCGGCACCGTCGCCGCCGGCCGGCCGCCGCTGCTGGCGCTCGCCGAGCGCGGAACGGCCGCGGCCCGGAACCTCTCCTACGCCGCGCTCGCCGACTACGGCCGCTGCGGCTACCGGTTCATGGCCGAGCGAGTCCTCCACCTCGAGGCCGATCCGGGGCCGGCTGCGGCCGACTCGCAAGGCGCCGGACGGGCCGCGGGGATGCGGTTCGGGCGGGCCGTCCACGAGCTGCTCGAGCGCGCGGCCCGGGACGGCTGGCGCCGGCCCGATCCGGACGTGGCCGCCGCGGCACTGCGCCGCGAGGGATTCGACCCGGCCGCGGCGGAACGTGCCGCCGGCCTGGTCACGGCTTGGGTCGACTCGCCGCTTCTCGCCGAGCTGCGCCATGGTGGCGCCCGGTTCCGGCCCGAGGTGCCGTTCCGGCTCGGCCTCGGTGAGCGGACCGTGATCCGCGGCACCATCGACCTGCTCGTCGAACGGCCCGGCATGCCGCCGCTCTTCGTCGATTACAAGACCGACCGCATCGAGGCGGGGGGCGATCCGGTCCTCCCCGAGGCCTACGAGCTGCAGCGCCTGCTCTACGCGGCGGCGATCGCCGAGTCGACCGGCGCCGAGCGGGTCGAGAGCGCCTACTGCTTCCTGCAGGCCACCGAGCGCCCGTTGCGGGCGAGCCACGACGGCGAGGCGATCGCAGCCGGCCGAGCCAAGGTCGAGGAGCGCATCGCCCGGATCCGGGCCGGAGACTTCAGTCCCACCGCCGATCCCGGCCCGTCCCTCTGCCACGACTGCCCGGCGCGAGCCCGACTTTGCCCGCACCCACCGGAGCTGACGATGGGAGCGGCGGGATGAGCGTCGCGGTCTTCGCATACGGCTCGCTCGTCTCGCCGGCGAGCGCGGCGGCGACGCTGGGCCGAAGCGACGTCGAAGCAGTCCCGGCGGCCCTCGCCGGGCGCCGGCGAAGCTTCACGTTGCTCCGCGACAATCGCGCCTGCGAGAAGACCTTCGCCCGCCGCGGCGACGACTGGGTCCCCGACCACGTGCTCGCCCTGAACATCGTCGAAGGAAACACCGCCGACAACGTCAACGGCGCGCTCCTCGTCGTCTCCGAAGCCGAGGTGGAGCGTCTCGATCTGCGCGAGATCCGCTACCGGCGGGTCGAGGTGTCGGCGCTGGTCGCCCCCGCGGCAGGCGCCCGGTTCGATCGCGTCTTCGCCTACGTCGCTCGGCCCGAGCACCACGCCACGGCTCCACCCCCGGGCGCGGTCGTGCTCACCGCCTACGAGAACGCGGTCGAGGAGGCGTTCGCGAAGCTCGGCGAGCGCGAGCTCGAGCGCTACCGGGCCAGCACCGATCGCGGCACCGCCGAACGGATCGACGCCTACCTGCTCGACGGCGAGATCCCGGCGGGGAACCCGCGCCGCTGGTGAGCAGGCGGACCGCGCTCAGGGGCCGGCGCGCCAGTCCTGGGCCCAGTCGTAGAGCGCTTCGAGAGCGGGGACGAGCGCCTCGCCCTGATCGCTGAGCCGGTAGGAGACGCGTGCGGGCGGACCCGGGTGCACGGCGCGCTCGAGCAGGCCCTCGGTCTCGAGCTCGCGAAGCCGCTGTGAGAGCAGCCGGTCGGATACGCCGGGGACGGCCGCGGCGACCTCGCTGAAGTAGCGGGGGCCGCCGATCAGGCTGAACAGGATCGCGCCGCTCCAGCGCCGGCCGACCAGCTCGACCGCCTCGTGGTAGCGGTGACAGACGACGACGGGCTCGCGCGCCGGCGGCGGCGGGGCCGCGTCGGAGCCTGCTGCGGCGGGGCGGGCTTCCACGTGGTTCAGCCTAGCGAAGCGGGTCCCCCGCCCAACCGGCGTCAGGCCGCTATCGCAGGCGTCATGCGGTATCGGCGGGTTCTCGAGCGACGAAGCCGCTGCCCCGGCCAGTACCCTTTGCGGCCCGCGGATCCGCCCCCTGCTTCGACACGGATCGCACCCCTTCCTCCAGTGACACAGAACTCAAGCTCGGTAGCCAAGCGGAGAAGGCTGCTGCTGATCCCTCTCGCGATCGCGTGCGCGATCGCATTCATCGCCGGCGCGGCCGTCGCCGGCAGCTCCGCCGAGCGCGATGCCGCCGAGCGGTTCGGCAGCGCCTGGGCCGATGGCGATTACGGCGCGATGTACGACGAGCTCAACACCGACTCGCAGTCCCGGGTCTCGCGCGACGACTTCGAAGCCGCCTACAGCGACGCCATGGCGACTGCGACGGCGACCGACCTCGCGGTCGACGACGTCAGCGGGCCCGACGATGTCAACGGCGAGGACGTCGTCACGCTCGCAACGACGGTGCACACCAACGCCTTCGGAGAGGTCACCGCCGACGTCCAGGTCCCCGTTGCCGACGGCGGCGTCAGCTGGCAGCCGAACCTCGTCTTCCCCGGCCTTGCCGAGGGCGACGAGCTCGTCGCCGACACCAAGCTCGGCAAGCGGGCGCCGATCCTCGCTCGGGATGGGTCGGTGCTCGCGAGCGGGCCGGCCTCGGCCCGTGCCACCAACGGCAGCGGCGGGATCGTCACCGGCGAGACCGGCACGCCGGGCAAGACGCTCGCCGCACGGGTCGCCAAGCTCGGCTATCCGGAGGACGTCGAGATGGGCACGAGCGGCCTCGAGCTCGCGTTCGACTCGACGCTGGCGGGAACGCCCGGCGGCAAGCTGCTCGCCGTCGGCAAGGGCGGCAAGGCCGTCCTCGCGAAGCGGGCGCCGACGCCGGGCGAACCGCTGAAGACCACGATCGACGCCAAGCTCCAGGACGCAACCGCAGCGGCGCTCGGCTCGACGTTCGGCGGAGCGGCCGTGCTCGACGCCAAGAACGGCAACGTCCTCGCGCTCGCCGGGCTCGCGTTCTCGGCCCCACAGCCGCCGGGCTCGACGTTCAAGGTGATCACCGCCAGCGCCGCTCTCGAGGACGGCAAGACGAAGCTCGACGAGCAGTTCCCGGTCCAGACCAGCACCGTCGCCGGCGGGCGGGAGATCGCCAACGCTCACGACGAAGCCTGCGGCGGCGATCTCGTCGAGAGCTTCGCCCATTCCTGCAACACGGTGTTCGCACCGCTGGGCGTCCGCGTCGGCGGCGACAAGCTCGTCGAGGAGTCCGAGCAGTACGGCTTCAACTCGCCGCCGACGATCTACAACCCGAACTCGCTGGCCCTGACCCGGCCGCCGGAGAGCACGATCCCGAACCCGCTCGAGGACGACACCGACGTCGCCGTGAGCGCGATCGGCCAGGGCGAGGTCCTCGCCACGCCGCTCGAGATGGCCGCGGTCTCGCAGGCGGTCGCCAACCGCGGCGTGCGCGCGCCGAACGCGATGGTCAAGGACCCGGAGCTCGCCGGCGGCTACCCGGATGTCGAGGTGATGCCGCCCGGCATCGCCGCCGAGGTCAAGAAGATGATGATCGCCGTCGTGGCGTCCGGCACCGGCAGCTCGGCGGCCCTCCCCGATGTGACCGTCGCCGGCAAGACCGGCACGGCCGAGCTCGGGACTGTGGACGGCTCCCAGCCGGTTGCCCCGGGTGAGGACGCCGAGCAGGACGTCGATGCCTGGTTCACGGCATTCGCGCCCGCCGACAACCCGAAGCTCGCCGTCGCGGTGATGGTCGTGAACGCGCCGGGCGACGGGGGCACCGTCGCCGCGCCGATCGCCCGCCAGATCCTCGAAGCCGGCCTCTAGACGGTCTGGACGATTCAGGCGTTCCAGCCGCTCCGACCGCGCTCAGCGGCGGGTCGGGAAGCCGAAGGCTGCTCCGGTGATGACGACGATCCCTCCGAGCAGTGCGATCAGGCCCCCCACCGATTCGGTGGCGAGAGCGACCAGCGCGCCGAGCACCGACAGGAGCGCTCCGGCTGCGAGCAGCGACCACCATCCGTTGCCCTCGCGGCGGCCGATCGGCGCAGTCAGGACGGTGCCGAGCACGATCGCGCCGAGGCCGATGATGTCGGCGGCCGTGCCGAGGACGCCGAGGAGAACCACGACGGCGCCGGCGCCGGCGAGCAGCAGCGCGCCCTGGACGAACCGCGTGCTCAACTGCGGGCGCCCCTCCCGGGTTGGCACTGGCGGCCCGACGGCCTAGAGGTCGAGGACGATCTCGCCGTGCCCATCCGGGCCCGGGACCTCGAGGATCAGCGGCCGGTTCTCGTTCGCCGCCTCGTCGATTTCGAACAGGACCAGCGAGCCCTCGATCGGCCCGTTCTTGGCGACCGTCTCGGGAGCGGGAATGGTGTCGCCGGCAGGCACCGGGGTCCCGGACTTGAGCGCCCACTCGTTGTCGAGGGGGACCTGGTCGTAGGTGCGACCGCGGGTGTCGAGGATCCGGAACTGATCGGGAACGGCGGCGGTCTGGTCGCCCTGGTTGGTGACCTGCATGAAGACGCCGAGGTACTCCTGATCCGGCCGCAGTGCCGGCGCGCCCTGGAGATAGGCGGAATCCTCGGGCGAGAAGCGGTTCAGCTCGCGGGTGATCTGGATGTTGTAGGAGAGGTCGCCGAGCTCGAGCGGCTCGCCCTCCTTGGCCTCCGCGGTCGCCTCGTCGCCGCACCCGGACGCCAGCGCGGCGAAGCCGGCGAGGGCGAGGACGAGCATCGGGATGATCAGCAGCCTGCGGTGCATCGGCGGCGGAAGTCTATCGGCGCGGACTCAGAGCCGACTCGCCCCGGCGACGTGCAGACGCTCGATTCGGGCGTCCCCCTCGACCAGGTCGCGAAGCCGGATCAGGGCCCGTCGCCACTGGCGCCGATGCCATCCGGCGGGCATCAGCCGGTCCTTGAGCTTGTCGAGATGATGGGCCGGCTCGGTCCAGAAGCTGACCCGGACCTCGGTCATCCCGCCGCCGGCCTCGGTCAGCTCCCAGGCGGTGCCGACCGGCATCCGGTCGATCCGTGCGCCCTTTCCGGTCTCGACGATCAGATGCGGCGCCTCGACGCCGGTGACCACGGTCTCCATCCAGAAGTGGAAGAACGGCGCCTCGAGGTGGAACCGCGCCGCGGCGCCGATCCCGACCGGATCGATCCTCTGGAGTCGGTAGGAATGCTGGAAGTGGTCGCAGAACGCGGGCCGGTTCGAGAGATCGGCGAGGACCGCGAAGACCCGCTCGCGGGGAGCGTCGATCGTGATCTCGGCGCTGACCGGCCCCATCGCTAGATGATCGGTTCCGAATCCGCGCGTGCGCGGGGGACCGCCGGACCAAGCAGATCGAGGACGCAGGAGGCGAAGCGGCCTGGAAGGCCGTGAGCCGACGAGGACGATGAGCTGTGCAGCGTCCGGTGGTTCATCCGCGTGCGTGGGGGTTCGGGATCGGTCATCTCGTCCGAGTCTATCCGCGCGGGCCGGCGCGGACCCGGCACCGCCGGCCCGCCGCGCCTTATAGTCGCGGCCGTGCCAGCCACGCTGCGACGGCTTCAGGGGGGATGACGGGCCGATGTCGGTGACGATCGCCGTGCTGTCCCAGAAAGGCGGGACCGGCAAGACCACGACGGTACGGTCGCTGGCCGACGTCCTCACCCGGACCGGACTCGACGTGCTCGCGATCGACGCCGACCCGCAGGGCAACCTCTCCGACTACTTCGACGTCGATCCGGAGGCCCAGCCGACGCTGGCCGAGGTGCTGGCCGGTCAGGCGAAGGCGACCGATGCCGTCCACGGCCCGGTGATCCCGGCGAACCTCGGCCTCGCCGAGTCGGAGCTGATGCTCGCCGGGAAGATCGGTCGTGAGGTGACGATGCGAAACGCGCTGCGCGAGGTGAAGCGGCGCCACGACCTGATCCTGATCGACTGCCCCCCCACCCTCGGCCTGCTCACCGTCAACGCCCTCGTCGCCTCGACGCACGCGCTGCTCTCGACCCAGGCCCAGCACTTCTCCCTGCAGGGAGTCGAGCAGGCGATGGAGATCTTCGACCTCGCCAAGGACACGCTCAACCCCGAGCTCGAGCTGCTCGGGGTGCTGCTCAACATCGCCAACATGCGGACCAGGCACGCCCGTCAGACCCTCGAGGCGCTCGAGGAGCGCTTCCCGGGGAAGGTCTTCAACACGGTGATCCGCCAGTCGATCGCCTACGCCGAGTCAGCCGAGCGGGCCCGCCCGATCCTCGAGTACCGCCCCGAGCGCGGCGCCGACTACATCGCGCTCGCCGAGGAGCTGCTCGGCCGGCTCGGGATGGACGACCGCGCCCGCCGGCTCGAGCAGGTCCGCCGCGACACGCTGCCGCCGCGGCTGCTCGAAGGGGCGGGCTGACCGCGTCGACGTTCTGGTCAGCCGCCGGCCGCCTCGGCCCGGCGCATGCCGCTCACCGCCCAGATCCCGAACAGCAGGATCAGCCCGCCACCGCACAGGAACGCGAGCAACAGCCCGTCGAACGAGCCGGCGATCAGGTTGCGCGAGGACTCGACGATCGGCGAGATCGGGTTGACCGCCGAGACCTTCTCGACCCACGATGCGAGCAGATCCTGGGGCACGTAGACCGGGGTCAGGAAGAGGATCAGGAAGACCGGCGTCTGCATCAGCGGACCCGCCTGGATCGAGCGGAAGCGGAGGGCGATCCCGGCCGCCCACATGGCGATCCCGATGTTGATGACGAGGGCCAGGCCGAGCAGGGCGAGTAGCTCGGCGGCGTTGCTGGAGAGGTTCATGCCGACGAGCAGCGCGAGCGCGAACAGCAGCGCGTCGACCATCAGCGCCCGCGTCAGCCCCGCGATCGCGTAGCCGCCGAGGATGCCGAGCCGGTTCGGCGCGGCCAGCATCAGCCGGCGGCCGAAGCCGCTCTCGAAGTCGCGGGCGATCCCGAATCCGGTGAAGACGCCGCCGAATGCCGACGCCTGGATCAGGACGAAGCCGAACTCGAAGGCCGTGTAGCCGTTCGGATAGTCGAAGCCGGGCGAGCTGTCGATCCCCGAGAGGCCGCCGGCGAAGGCGCCGAAGAAGAACAGCGGGAAGATCATCGCCGGGAGGAACAGCGCCGGGTTGGTGACGAAGTTGTGGGTGCTGCGCCAGGCAACCGCCCGGGCGACGCCCCAGAACCGCTCCGCCGCGCCGGAGGTCGTGCCCGCCACGCCGGTCATGTCCTCACCAGGGTCGTCCGCAGGCTGGCCGCGGCGAGGCTGAGGAAGACGGCGATCAGCAGCGCCGAGATCCCGAACGCGAGCGCCAGCGCTTCGCCGTCGATGCCGGTCACGTAGAAGCTCCGGATCCCCTCGATCAGGTACGAGAGCGGGTTGATCGTCGCGACGGTCCGGAACCAGTCCTGGACGATCAGGTCGCGCGGCATCGCCATCGAAGAGAAGAACAGGAAGACGAAGAAGACCGGGAACATGCTCTGCATCGCCTCGCTGTTGCCGAGCCGGAGCGCCGTGAACGTGCCGATGCAGCTGAAGGCGAAGCTGATCGTCAGCGAGAGCAGGAAAAGCAGCGGAATGCCGCCGATCCCGGCGGCGAAGTCGGCGCCGACCACGAAGCCGATCGCGATGTAGAAGACCGTCTGGATGACGGCGATCGCCATCGCTCCGCCGAGCATCCCCGCGAGCAGCGACGGCCCGCCGAGCGGCGTCATCGCGAGCCGGTTCATGAAGCCGGTCTCGACGTCGGTCGAGACGTCGGTACCGGTGTTGAGGAGCGCGAACGTGCCGCCCTGGATGAACGGGATCGCGAGCGCGAACGTGACGTAGGAGTCGGTCGGGAACCCGGGCAGATCCGTGGCCGCGTCGAGTCCCGCCGAGTTGACGGCGACGAGGAACAGCGGGAAGACGATCGCCGGGACGAATGCCGCCGGCTGGCGGATCGCGCGCAGGAAGGAGCGTCGGGCGACCTCGTAGATCGAGTCGAGTTGCGCGCTCACGCGGCGACCTCGACCGACACGGCCTCGTGCTCGCCGGTCGCATCGCCGGCGCCCTCCAGCTTCCGCCCGGTCTTCTCGAGGAAGACGTCGTCGAGGCTGGGCTCGTGAAGCTGGAGGTCGGCGACGGTGACCCCCGCGGAGTCGAGCTCGCGAACCACCGAGACCAGCCCACCGCAGCCGGGCGCGAGGCGCACCCAGGCCTCTCCGTCGCCGCCGGCGCCCGCGGAGGCGGTGCCGAAGCGGCCGAGCACCTCGACGAGGCGATCACGGTCGGCCGGATCGGCGGCGGTCGCCGCGACGCTCGGCTCGCCGATCTCCGCCTTGAGAGCGGCCGGCGTCCCCTCGGCGACGATCTGGCCGCGATCGATGATGCCGACGCGATCGGCGAGCCGGTCGGCCTCCTCGAGGTACTGGGTGGTCAGAAAGACGGTCATCCGCTCCTCGGCGGCGAGCCGCTCGACCTCCTCCCAGAGTGAGCTGCGGCTCTGTGGATCGAGGCCGGTCGTCGGCTCGTCGAGGAAGAGGATCTTCGGCCGGTGGACCAGTGCCAGCGCGAGGTCGAGACGACGCTTCATGCCGCCCGAGTACCCGCCGACCTTGCGATCGGCGGCATCGGCGAGCCCGACGCGTTCGATCAGCTCGTCGCCGCGCTGCCGGCGCTCATCCTTCGGGACGCCCTGAAGCGCGGTCTGCAGCCGCATGTGCTCGCGGGCGGTCAGGTGGACGTCGAGCGCCGCTTCCTGGAGCGCCGCCCCGATCACGCCGCGGACCCGTCCGCCTTCGGATGCGATGTCGTAGCCGCCGACCGTGGCCCTGCCGCCGGTCGGCGGCAGCAGCGTCGTCAGCATCAGTACGGTCGTCGACTTCCCGGCGCCGTTCGGCCCGAGGAAGCCGTAGATCTCGCCCGGATCGACGTGGAGATCGATGCCGTCGACCGCCAGCGGCCCCTTCTTGAACTTCATTGACAGGCCCTCGACCTCGATGGCCCGCTCGATTGGACTCTCACTCATCCGCGGCACCCTAGCACATTTAGTTGTTGAGATGCCATTATCGGGCTGTTGCAAATATCTCTATTTGCCAATAGAATCCCCATGGCGATGGGCAGACCGACGAAAGACGAGGTGGCAGCGGCCGCTTGGCGCTCGGTCATGAGCCTCGTCGGCTGGGGCTCGGGCCGTCCGCCCCGCGTGCCGGCCGTCGCGCGGCAGCTCGGCCTCTCGCCGAAGCAGCTCGTCCTGATCTGGCGGCTGCCGCCGGGCACCACGACCCCGATGCGGGCGATGGGCGAGAAGCTCTCGTGCGATGCCTCGTTCATGACCGGCATGGTCGACCGCCTCGAGGAGGACGGGTTGATCGAGCGCCGGCCCGATCCCGGCGACCGGCGGGTGACGTTGATCGCGCTGACCACGAAGGGCGCCGAGTTCCGCGAGCGTGCGCTCGCCGCCCTGCACGAGCCGCCGCCGGAGTTCGACGCCCTCGATCGCGACGAGCTCGAGCAGCTCGCAACGCTGCTCGGCAAGGCGGCCGCGGCGGACGCCTGACCGGATCGTCAGACCTGCTACGGAATCTCGACCCGGGCGCCGCGCGGGGAGAACTGCGCCCGGCGGACCTCAGCCCAGCCCGTGTCGTCGGCCCAGTCCGCGGCGAACTCATGGAGGCGCTCGAGCAACGCCGAGCCCGATTGCCAGAAGGCCCAGACGAGGACCGCGGGCCCGGCTCCGGAGATCGTCGCTCCGATCGCGCCGAACTCGGCGGCGCGCTCGACGAGCTCCATCGATCGCGGGTAGAGCGGGGTCCGATGGGGCTGGTGGACGCGGTCGGCGAGTCCGGCGCGGATCAGGTCCAGGTCGGAGCGCTCGATCCCGAGCACGAGCTGCGCTGCGGCGGCGACGTTGTGCGTGACGTCGGCGATCGGCAGCTCCGCGGGCAGCGCAGCGCGGGCGGTTTCGGTGGGGACCTCCCCGCCGCCGACGACCAGGATGCACTCGACGCCCTCGGGCGGCGCGAGCAGAACGGGGGGAGGTTGCGAGCCGCCCTCAGGAGCCGGCGGGCAAAGGGTGATGCCGCCGTAGAGGGCGGCGGCGACGTTGTCGGGGTGCCCCTCGAGCTCGGTCGCGCGGGCGAGGATCGCGGCGCGGTCGTTGGCGAGCTCGAACATGTGGTCGGCGGCGAGCAGGCCGGCGACGATCGCCGACGCGCTCGAGCCAAGGCCACGGGCGAGCGGAATCTTGCTGCGGACGCGGAAGCTGATGCCGTCGGCAGAATGAAGGCTCTCGAACGCACGAACGATCAGGTTGGTGCGATCGGTCGGCGCCTCGAAGCCCTCGGTGACGATCTCGAACATGCCGGTCTCGATCGCCTCGACCTGGAGCTCGAACGTGAGCGCGGCGGCGAGGACGTCGTAGCCAGGGCCGAGGTTGGCCGATGAGGCCGGGACCCGGACGATCCGGCTCCGAGCGCTCAACGGCCGGCCCTCACCACTCGCCCGACGCGAGCCGGGCCGCATCGCCGGCGATCCCGCGGGCGAGGACGCCGCCGTCGGGGACGCTCGCGCCGGGGAGCAGCAGCGCCTCTTTGACGCGGGCACCGGCGCCGATCGAGGCACCGGCGCCGATCACGAGCGGGCCGGTCAGCGCGGCGCCGGCGCCGACCTCGCAGCCCTCGCCGAACAGCACCCGACCGTCGACCTCGACCTCGGCGGGCAGATCGAGGCCGTCCGGCACCGCTCCGTCGCCGAGCGCGCCGCCGAGCCGGGGCAGCGCGATCGCGCCATCGACCGCGTCGAGGTTTCCCTGCAGGTACTCGGGGAGCGTGCCGACGTCGTTCCAGTAGGTCTCGATCTCGTGCACGTAGAACGGTACGTCGCCGGCGAGCAGGGCCGGGAAGACGTCGTGGGCGAAGTCGACCGGGTCGGGCATCTCGTCACGCGGGAAGTAGTCGAAGACCTCGGGGCTGAAGGCGTAGATCATGCAGTTGCAGAGGTCGGAGAGCGCCTCGGCCGGGTCGGGCTTCTCCTGGAAGCCCTGGACGCGACCGTCGGAGCCGATCACGACCACCCCGTACTCACTGACGTCGGCGACCTTCTTGACGCCGAGGGTCGCGACCCCGTCGTTGGCGCGGTGTGCCGCGGCGAGCGCGGTCAGGTCGGCGTCGGTGAGCGCGTCGCCGGCGAGGACGAGGAAATCGTCGCCGGGGGCGGTCAGGAAGTCGGCGACGTTGCGGACCCCGCCCGCGGTGCCGAGCAGCTCCTCCTCGTCGCGGTAGGTGACCTCGACGCCGAGCTCCGAGCCGTCGCCGAGCCGCCCCCGGACCTGATCGGGGAACCAGTGGAGGTTGGCGATCACCTCGTCGACGCCGTGCGCTGCGAGCAGGCGGACGAGCTGCTCGACGATCGCGACGTTGCCAACCGGGACCACCGGCTTCGGGATCGCGTCGGTGATCGGCCGGAGCCGCGTGCCGAGCCCGGCTGCCATGACCATCGCCCTCATGGCCGGCCGAGGCGGTCCTTGAGGTCCTCGATCAGATCGACCGGGGTCGGATCGACGGCCTCGCGGGCGGCGAGCTCGAGCGAGACCAGGTCGCCGAGCATCACCGCCCACAACAGCCGCTCCGTGCGCGTCTCGCCCTCGGTCTCGATCCTGACGACGTCACGGGCCCGATCGGCGATCAGCTCGGCGGTCAGGTCGAAGCGCCGGCGCTCGCGGGGATGCTGGTCCTTGTCCTCGAGCAGCAGGGCACTGAAGGCACCGGCCTCGGCCCCGGCCCAGCCGACGATCTCGTTGTGGTCGAGCTCGGGAATCGAGTGGCCGAAGGCGGGCAGCTTCGCGTTCTCGTTGACCTGGCACTTCCAGCGGTAGGCGACCGGCGTGGTCAGCCCGCAGCCATAGAGCAGCGGCACCGAACCGTGGATCCGCCCGGCCACGTCAGCCGCCAGCGCCAGGAGCGACTCGCGGGCGGACTCGAGATGGGAGGCCGAGCTGTCGATCTCGGTCCTGATCGCCGGCCCGGCGCCGACGAGGGCGGCGACCTCGGCCGCGATCGCGAACGTGTAG
>DATMCB010000031.1:0-2723 GCA_035558835.1 Solirubrobacterales bacterium | reverse complement strand
GCCAACCGCGACCGGATCGAAGCCGTGATCGGACTCGCGGCCCCGTTCCTCGACGTCGTCCTCGGCGTCGGCGATCGGATCAGCCGGATCGTCGAGCCGGGCGACAGCGAGTACTACCCGATCCGCCCCGGCGGACAGGTGCCGCTTCCCGGCGAGCCGGGCTACGCGGAGGACGCCGCGCTCCCGGATCCGGCGCCTGAGCCGGCCGATGGCACAGGGCCGCACCCGCCCTCCGGCGCCTAAGATGAGCCGCCGAGCGACCCGCAGCCCGGTGACTTCGTGCCGGCGGGAGGCAACGAGTCCGAGGAGCCGAGCCCAGTGGAGCTGACCAACCAGGAGATCGAGGACGAGCGGCGCCACGGCCGGATCGCCGGCATCGCCGCGCTCGGCGGCGTCGTCATCTTCATCATCTCGATGGCGACGCTCGCGACCGACTTCAACGCCGCCGACCAGGCCGAGCAGCTCCGCACCTTCGACTCGATCAAGAGCGACCTGTTGATCCAGGTCCTGCTCCAGGCGCTCGCGGTCCTGCTCTTCATCCCGGCGCTGGTGTCGCTGTTCCGCTCGATCCGCGAGCGCAGCCAGGCGATGCGGCCGGGCCTGATCGGGATCGTCATCGCCGCCCCGGTCCTGCTCGCGGCCTCGCTCGTCGTCACCTACTTCGCGTTCAAGACCGCGGCGGACGCATTCCTCGACCCGTCCGCCGACGTCGACACGAACTCGAACGACGACGCCGACAACGTCTTCTACGACCAGTTCCCGACCCAGCTGCGGACCGGCTTCGGGCTCGCCGGCTCGCTCGGGCTCGCGTTCGTGACGGTCTATCTCTCGCTGCACGCGATGCGAACCGGGCTGATGACCCGTTTCTGGGGGACCCTGGCGATGGCGCTCGGCATCGGCACGCTGCTCTTCGGGAGCCTGATGCTGCTCGCCTACATGATCGTGATCGGCCTTCTCGTCGCCGCGGTCTGGCCCGGCACCCGGCCGCCCGCCTGGAACGCCGGCAAGGCGATCCCGTGGCCGACGGCGGGCCGCCCCGGCGACGCCGAGCCGAAGGATCCGGAGCTCGCCGCGCCCGAGGACTTCGAGGGCTCGGCGACCGAAGTGCCGTCGCCCGCTCCGGCGGACGACGACCCCGGCTCCGCCACCCCCCGAAAGCGGAAGCGGAAGCAGCGCGGCTGAGGGCCCGTGGCTCCGCTCGGCGCACCGCGAGCGGCGACGAGGCTCGTCCTCGGGATCCTCGCCGCGGTGCAGGCGACCGACGGGCTCTACGCGCTGCTGGCGCCGCGATCGTTCTACGACGACTTCCCGGCCGGGCGCGGCTGGGTCGAGGCGCTCCCCGCCTACAGCGAGCACCTCGTCCGTGACGTCGGCGCGCTGTTCCTCGCCACCGCGGTCGTTCTCGCCGCCGCGGCGATCTGGCTCGAGCGCCGGCTCGTCCTCGTCGCGCTCGTCTCCTTCCTCGTCTTCTCGGTCCCGCACACGATCTACCACCTGTTCAACCTCGAGGGGATCTCGACCGGCGACGCGATCGCCGAGGCGGTGCTGCTCGTCCTGACCGTCCTCGCCCCATTCGCCCTGCTCGTCGTGATGCTGCGAACACCGCCGCGTCCGGCCGGCCCCCCCGGCTGACCCTCAGATCAGGCTGGCGATCAGCGCGACGACGACGACGATCGTCGTCGTCCAGGTGACCGCCTCAGCGGTCGTGGCGAGGTCGAGGCCGTAGGCGTGGGCGACGATCATCGAGTTGAGCCCGCTCGGCATCACCGCCATCAGCAGATAGGTGTCGGGGAGGTCGATCAGCGGCAGCGAGAGCGCGTACAGGAGCGCCGGGAGGACGATCAGCTTGGTGACGATCACCAGCCCCGTCGGCCGGCTCAACGGCGGCGGCAGCCGCAGCCCCTCGGCGCCCGCGTCCTCCATCAGCGCCGCCCCGACCGCGAAGAAGCCGACCGGGAGGATCGCGACGACGACGACCCGCGAGATGTCGACGAGTACGTCGGGGGCAAGCGATGCCGGCGCGAGCATCGCCAGCAGCGCCGCGTACAGCGGCATGTTGCGGGCGAAGAAGGCGCTGGTCCGCGCCCTGGCGCCCTCGCCGGCCCGTGTCCCGAACGCCGCTCCCGCCGAGAACGCCCCGAGCAGCAGCGCCGGCGCTCCGACGGCGACGTCGTAGGCGACGGCCTCCCCGAGCTGGTCGCTGCCGAGCAGCGCGATCGTCAGCGGATAGCCGAGGTAGGCGGTGTTGGCGACGAACGTGCAGGCGATCACGGCGCCGACCTGGGGCCGGCTCAGGTCGAGGACCCGGGCGCCGAGGAACCAGGCGAGGGCGGCGGCGACGATCGTCGCCACCCAGGCCAGCGCGATGCCGCCGCCGAGGTCGGCATCGAAGGAGACGTGGACGAGGTTGAAGAACGTGACCGGCGGCAGGACCACGTAGAGGATCCAGATCAGCGCCCGCCGCGAGTCGTGGCCGGCGCGCTCCGGCCAGCGCCGCTCGGCGGCGATGCCGGCGGCGGTGGCGGCGACGATTGCGGCGATGATCGGGATCAAGCGGTGCGGCGGCTACTCCGCGAGCTCCGCAGTGATCCGGTCGAAGGCGGCGGCGTGGGCGTCGACCTGCTCGGCGGTCGTCGCCGGTGACATCAGCGCCATCATGTGGAACGGGGTGAACAGGATGCCCTCGTTGAGCATGTAGAGGTGCATGAGCTCGTCGAGCGGAC
>DATMCB010000030.1:0-3717 GCA_035558835.1 Solirubrobacterales bacterium | reverse complement strand
ACTCGCGCCCGGGACGGGCCTCCTCGCCGTCGAAGAGCGCGATCGCGACGCCCGGGCCGGGCATCACCCGCGGCAGCGCCCGGGCGAGCTCGAGGACGACGGCCGTGCCGGAGGCGCCGTCGTTGGCTCCGACGAAGCCCGGGATCCCGGGCTTGGTGTCGTAGTGGGCGCCGAGGACGACGAAGCCGTCCTCACGTCCGGGAATCGTCCCGACGACGTTGCGGAGCGGCGCCTGGATGCGGACGTCGTCGACGCCGGCGGCGCGGAGCTCGCGCGCGAGGCTCCGCGAGAGGGTCACGGCGGCTCGCGATCCCGACGGGCGCGGGCCCAGCGCGACCTGGGCGCGGACGTCGGCGAAGGCGCGATCGCCGTCGAAGCGATCGCCTGAATCGCCGGTCGGAGTCGTGGCGTCGGCGCCTCCACCGCACCCGCCGAGGGCGATCCAGAGCGTCGCGAGCAGCGCCGCCGCGGCGCCGGCCACCGGCACGGCCGGGCGGTGGCGGGGCTCGGACATGCACGATACGTTAGGGGCCATGTCCCAGGGACACATGGACCGCCTGACGGCCATAGATGCCTCGTTCCTGACCAACGAGTCGAGCACGAGCCACATGCACATCGGCGCCGTGACGATCTTCGAGGGTCCGCCGCCGAGCTACGAGGACCTGCTCGATCACGTCGAGAGCCGCCTCCACCTCGTCCCCCGTTACCGGCAGAAGCTTGCCGTTCCCCCGGTCGAGACGGGCCGGCCGTTCTGGGTCGACGACCCGCAGTTCCACCTGGGCTACCACGTCCGCCACTCCGCCCTCCCGTCCCCCGGCGACGAGACCACGCTGCGGCGGATGGCCGCTCGCGTCTTCTCCCAGCAGCTCGACCAGACGAAGCCGCTCTGGGAGCTCTGGCTCGTCGAGGGGCTGCGCAAGCGGCGCTTCGCGCTGATCTCGAAGACCCACCATTCGCTGGTCGACGGGGTCGCGGGGGTCGACATCGCGACGGTGCTCTTCGACGTCAAGCCGGTGCCCGAGCCGATCAGGGCCGAGCAGGAATGGATCCCGAACCCGACGCCCTCCGGCGCCGAGCTCGCCGCCCGCGGGGTCGGCGCCGTCGCGAGGACGCCGGTCGGCGCCGCCCGCCGCCTCGTCGGAGCGGTCGGTTCGCCGCGGGCCGCCGCGCGGAGCATCCAGGACGCCGCCGAGGGCCTCGGCGAAGTCGCCTGGGAGCTCGCGAATCCCGCCCCGGAGCTGCCCCTCAACGTCCCGATCGGTCCCCATCGCCGCTACACGTGGGTACGCGGCGACCTCGCCGAGTTCAAGCGGATCAAGAGCGAGCTCGGCGGCACCGTCAACGACGTCGTCCTCTGTACCGTCGCCGGAGCCATGCGGCGCTGGCTGCACGCCCGGGGCGTCCGTACCGAGGGGCTCGAGCTGCGGGCACTCGTCCCGGTCTCGATCCGCGCGACCGACGAGCACGGAAAGCTCGGCAACCAGATCGCCGCGGTCCGCGGGCCGCTGCCGGTCTACGTCGAGGACCCGGTCGCGCGACTGCGGACGGTCCGCGAGGCGATGGACGGGATCAAGTCCTCGAAGAAGGCCCTCGGCGCCGAGGTGATCTCGCGCTTCAACGACTTCGCGCCGCCGACGCTGCTCGCCCAGGCATCGCGGATCAACTTCTCGACCCGGCTCTTCAACCTGATCGTCACGAACGTCCCGGGCCCGCAGATCCCGCTCTATGTCCTCGGCCGCGAGCTGCTCGACATCTTCCCGGTCGCGTTCCTGCCCGAGAACCACACGGTGGCGATCGCGATCATGTCCTACAACGGCAAGATCGACTTCGGTCTGCTCGCCGACTACGACGCGATGGAGGACGTGAACCTGATCGCCGAGGGGATCGAGGCCGAGGTCAAGCAGCTGCTCGAGGCCGCCGATGCCTCCGAGAAGCGGACGAGTGCCCGCAAGCAGAAGCAGGGCCGCCGCAAGGAGCCGACCGACTCCGGCCAGGCGACGACCTCCGCCTGAGATGTAGACGTGCCGGATCCCGGCCCGAGCCCGTTCCGCTACCACCTCGAGCTGACGCCCGCGCAGCTCCGGCTCACCCACGACGCGCTCCGCGCGCTGGCGGTCGAGCCGGGCAGCGACGAGCGGACCCGGCGGATCATCGAGGAGGTGCTCGAGATGCTCCCGGACGAGGAGCACATCGCCCAGATCCGCCTCGAGGACGACGGCACCGCCGGCCCCGAGCCCGATCCCCCCGACCCGGACCGACCGGCGCCGCCCGACCAGCCCGCCTGAGACGCCGGCCTTCCCGGCCGGCGTCCCGATGCCGGCGCATCGCTAGCCTGCCCGCTTCCCGATGAGCTTCTCAGTTCAGATCGGTCTGCTGATGGCCGTCGCGACCGCGTTCTTCGCCGTCGTCGGCTTCCTCTACAAGCACCGGGGAGCGGCGGCGTCGCCGCCGATCGAGTGGCAGCGGCCGGTGCGCACCTCCCTGGCCCTGTTCCGCAACCGCTGGTACGTCCTCGGGATCGTCATCGCGATCGGTTCGTGGGGTTTCCACGTCGCCGCGCTGGCGCTGGCGCCGATCTCGCTCGTCCAGTCGGTGATCGCCGGCGGCCTCGTGCTGCTGACCGTCGTCGCCGACCGCCTGTTCGCGCACGAGGTCACGCGCCGCGAGTGGGTCGGCGTCGCCCTCGCCGCGCTCGGGCTCGCCTTCCTCGCCGCCACGATCGAGGGGTCGGCGGAGGGCGCCCACTCCGACTACGAAGCGCTGACCCTGACGATCTTCCTCGCCGCCGTGGTCGCGCTCGCGATCGGGGTCGCCTTCTTCGGCTGGCGGAGCGGCCACGCCGGCGTTGCCCTTGGCGCCTCCGCCGGCCTCTTCTGGGCCGCCTCCGACACGGCGATCAAGGCGCAGACGGGGACTTTCGGCGAGAGCCTCACGACCGTGTTCGTCAGCCCGCTCGTGCTGTTGATCATCGTCGCCTCGTTCGTCGGCCTCACGGTCTCCGCGAAGAGCCTGCAGATCGGCAAGGCAGTCCCGGTTATCGCGATGACGACGGTCGCCGCCAACGCGTTGACGATCCTCTCCGGCCCGATCGTCTTCGGCGATCCGATCCCCGCCGACGCGGCCGGCTTCATCGCCCGGATCCTCGCCTTCGTGCTCGTCATCGCCGCCGCCGCCCTGACCCCGGCGCCGGTCCGCGCCGCCGAGGCGTAGCGCCTGCCGCTGACCCCGATCCGATCCCGGATCCGGGACGAGATCGCCCTCAGCGGCTGGGTCAGCCGGCCGTCAGCCGCGCTCGTTGCGGCAGGGATCGATGTCCCAGTGGTGCGTCTTGGCCGAGTAGCGGGCGTAGCCGCGGCAGAAGTAGGCCCCGGAGGCGCGCTCGCCCTTCGCGAACCACTTGCAGGTAAAGGCGAACTTGCTCTTCTGCTTGCAGGCACCGGCATAGGTCGGGTCGATGCGGCGTTCCTGGAGGAGATGCCAGAGCTGCGCGCCGAGCGCGTCCTTGCAGACCTTGATCGTCCAGTTGTTCTTCTTGCCGAGGTAGGCCTTCGAGTCGCAGACGTAGCGGCGCGACTGGCCGAAGGTGCCGTCGGAATGCCACTTGCAGATCAGCTTGTGGGGACCCTTGCTGCGGCGCGCGCAGGAGTAGCGGCCCTGGGTTATCCCGAAGCCGCCGAGGCCGTTGACGAGGCGCTTGAAGACCTTGCCGCCGGGCTG
>DATMCB010000029.1:0-2851 GCA_035558835.1 Solirubrobacterales bacterium | reverse complement strand
CGGGATGGGCGGCGCCCAGGCCGGCGAGGTCGCCTCGCGGATGGCGGTCGAGGCGTTCGAGCGCGCCGACGAGTCCGGCGCCGCTCCCGAGGAGCTGCTGCGGCGGACCGCTCAGGAGGCCAACCGGGAGATCTTCGACCTCGCCCAGGGGGACTCGTCGCGCTCGGGGATGGGGACGACGCTGACGGCGGCGCTCCTGCACGGCGACGAGATCAGCTTCGGCCATGTCGGCGACAGCCGCGCCTACGTATTCCGCGAGGGCAGGCTCAAGCAGATCACCAACGACCATTCGCTGGTCGAGGAGCTGCGCCGTCAGGGGAAGCTGACCCGCGATCAGGCCGCCGAGCACCCGCAGCGCTCGGTGATCACCCGCGCGCTCGGGCCCGAGCCGAACGTCGACGTCGACACGATGACCTTCAGCGCCCGCCCCGGCGACGTCTTCCTGCTCTGCTCGGACGGCTTGACGACGATGCTCGAGGACGAGGACGTCGCCGCGATCCTGGCCCGCGAGACCGACCTCCACAAGGCCGCCCGCCGGCTCGTCCGCGCCGCCAACGAGCGCGGCGGCCGCGACAACATCACCGTCGTCCTCTTCCGGCTCGAGCCCGCCGAGGCCGAGAGCGGCGCCGAGGGCGAGACCCTGATCGGCCCGAGCGCCGCCGCCGCGGGGCTGAGCGCCGAGGCAATCCGCGAGGGTGCTGCTGCGGAGCAGGCCGAGGCCGCTCCCGCTGAGGCCGAGCCGGCCGCCCCGCCGCCCCGGCGCCGACCGCGCCGCCCCGGCGCCGTCTCGCCGGCGCCGAAGCGGAGCTGGCCGCGCCGCGTGCTTAAGGGCATCGGCGCGCTCCTGATCGTCGCGCTCGTCGTCGGGGCGGCGATCCTCGGCGCCCGCCAGGTCTGGTTCGTCGGCACCGACAGCTCCGAGGAGCTCGCCCTGTTCCGCGGCCTGCCCTACGAGCTGCCGTTCGGGATCGAGCTCTACTCCGAGCAGGAGTCGAGCAGCGTGCCGCTGCAGTCGATCCCCGTCGAGCGCCGCGATGTTGCGACCAACCACGAGCTGCGCTCCCAGGACGACGCCCGCTCGCTGCTCGAGGACCTCGAGAACACGGCGGTGACGACGACGGGCCCGACGGACAAGCCGGGCAGCGACGGCGGCGGTGCAGGAGGCAACAAGTCAGGAGGGGGAGGGGGAGGCTCGTCCGGAGGGGGCGGGAGCCCGTCGGGCGGGGGCAACGGTTGAGCGCTCGCAACCGCGAGCTGCTCGGGCTGATCCCGGTCGCCGGCCTGCTGATCGCCGGATTCGCGGCGGTGTTCGTCGTCCGCAAGGACGAGGTCGCCGACGCCTCGCTGATCTTCGGGGCCTATTTCTTCGCGATCTGCCTCGCCGCACACATCTTCCTGCGAATCAGGCTCCCGAACGCCGATCCATACCTGTTCCCGCTCGTCGCCCTGCTGGCGGCGATCGGGCTCGTGATGCTCTACCGGATCGACGAGAGCCTGGCGCGCGATCAGGCCAACTGGTTCGTCGTCGGGCTCGTCCTCTTCGTCCTCACGATCCTCTTCCTCCGCGACTACCACGTCCTCGAGCGCTACCGCTATCTGATCGTCGTCGGCGGGCTGATCCTGCTGCTGCTGCCGCGGGTGCCGGGAATCGGCGCTCAGGTCAACGGCGCCTACCTCGGCGTCAAGCTCGGCCCGCTCGCCTTCCAGCCGGCCGAGTTCGGGAAGCTCGCGATCGTCATCTTCCTCGCCAGCTACCTGCGCGAGCACCGCGAGGTCCTCGTCGTCGGAGCGAAGCGGGTCGCCGGGATCACGTTCCCGCCGATCAAACACCTCGGGCCGATGCTCGTCGTCTGGGGCGCGGCGATGCTGATGCTCGTCTTCATCCGCGACCTCGGCAGCTCGCTGATGTTCTTCGGGGCCTTCCTCGCCCTGATCTACACGGCGACGAACCGGATCTCGTTCGTGATCATCGGCCTCGCGATGTTCTTCGTCGGCGCCTGGTTCTTCGCGTCGACCGTCGGCCACGTCGGCGACCGGATCGACGTCTGGCTCGACCCCTACCAGGACGCCAACGGCGACGGCTACCAGGTGCTGCAGTCGATGTTCGCCCAGGCCGACGGCGGCCTGTTCGGGAAGGGGATCGGCGAATCGCTGCTCTGGGCGCCGGGTGCGAAGGAGACCGTCGAGAACACGCTGATCCCGCAGGTCCAGACCGACTTCATCTATGCGCTGATCGTCAACGAGCTCGGCCTCTTCGGGGGCTGCGGCGTGATCACGATCTACGCGCTGATCGCCGCCCGCGGATTCAAGATCGCCTCGCTCGCCCGCGACGGCTTCTCGAAGCTGCTCGCCGCCGGGCTGACCGCGGTCTTCGCGCTGCAGGCATTCGTGATCATCGGCGGCGTCATCCGGGTGATCCCGCTGACCGGCGTCACCCTGCCGCTGATCAGCTACGGCGGCAGCTCGGTGATCGCGAACATGGTCCTCGTCGCGCTGCTGTTGCTGATCTCCGACCGGGCCCGGCGGCCGGAGCCGGGAGCGGCGCCGTGAACGTCCCGATCCGCCGCCTACTCGCGGTCGTCCTGCTGCTCTTCGCCCTGCTCGTCGGCTTCACGAGCCAGTGGTCGGTCTTCGACGCCGAAGACCTCGAGGCGAAGACCGAGAACAAGCGGCCGTTGTTCGAGGCGCAGCAGATCAAGCGCGGCAAGATCACCACCGCCGACGGCGAGGTGATCGCGAACTCGACCAAGACCGGCGACAACGAGTCCTACCAGTACGTCCGCAAGTACCCACAGGGGTCGCTGTTCGGGAATCCGATCGGCTACAGCTTCATCACCCAGGGGACGAGCGG
>DATMCB010000028.1:0-4931 GCA_035558835.1 Solirubrobacterales bacterium | reverse complement strand
TCCTACGCCTACATCCTCAGCCTCGGTGGCGACGGCCTCGCCGAGGCCTCGGAGACCGCCGTGCTCAACGCCAACTACCTGCTCGCGCGGATGCGCGAAGGGCGCGCCGGCAAGTACCTGCCGGTCGCCTTCGACCGGCGGCCGATGCACGAGTTCGTCCTCTCCGGCAGCGGCGCCAAGCGCGAGCTCGGCGTCAAGACGCTCGACATCGCCAAGCGGCTGCTCGACCACAACATGCACCCGCCGACGGTCTACTTCCCGCTGCTCGTCGACGAGGCGCTGATGATCGAGCCGACGGAGACCGAGACGCGCGAGTCGCTCGACGGCTTCGCCGACGCCGTCGAGGCGATCCTCGCCGAGGCGGAGTCGGATCCCGAGATCGCCCGCCGGGCGCCATACACGACCCCCGTCCGCCGCCTCGACGAGGCCGGCGCCGCGCGCAGCCCGGTCGTCCGCCAGCAGCTCGGCTAAAGGCTCGGCAGCTCCTGGCGGAGCTCGAGGACGGGGGCGAAGAGATCGCCGCGGTCCTCGTATCGGGCAAGCACCTGATCGGCGGTGAAGCGGAGACTGCCCGGATCGCCGGAGGAGGCGGTCGCCTCTACCTCGTCCCAGGCGAGCGGCGTCGAGGCGGTCGGCTGCTCGCGGGCACGCAGCGAGTAGACGGCGACGGTCGTCTTCGTCGTCGTGTTCTGGCTCCAGTCGACGAAGACCTTGCCGGTGCGCAGCGACTTGGTCATCTGCGAGGTGACGAGGTCGGGGTCGGCGTTCTCGAGGGCGCGAGCCACCGCTCGCGAGTAGGGCTTCGTCGTCTCGTAGGTGAGCTCGCCGTTGAGCGGCACGTAGACCTGCATGCCCTTCGATCCCGACGTCTTCGCGAACGCCTCGAGGCCGAGCTCGGCGAACAGGTCGCGGATCCGGACGCCGACCGTGCAGCACTCGACGATCGTCGCCGGCTCGCCCGGATCGAGGTCGAAGGCGAGCACGCTCGGCCGGTCGTAGTCCGCCGCCGAGGCGAGCGACGGATGGAGCTCGATCGCGGCTAGCTGCGCCAGCCAGACGAGCGTCGGCAGGTCGTCGCAGACGGCGAACTCGATCCGGCCGCCACGGCTGCCGACGTCGATCGGGACCGTTCGCACCCACTCAGGCCGGTGGCCGGGGCTGTTCTTCTCGAAGAAGTGCTTGCCCTCGACGCCGTCCGGGAAGCGGACCACGGTCAGCGGCCGGTCGCGGAGGTGGGGGATGAGCGCCGGGCCGATCCTCGCGTAGTAGTCGATGACCTCACCCTTGGTGAAGCCGGCCTTCGGATAGAGGACCTTGTCGAGGTTCGTGATCGACAGCCGCCGGCCGTCGATCTCTACTTCGCGGCCTTGGCCTTCGACTTGCTCTTCGCCTTGCTCGCCGGTTTCTTGGCAGGCGACTTGCGCGTCTTCGGCTTCGCCTCACGCTTGCCGTCGCCGCTCAGCTCCTCGCCCTTGATCGCGGCCAGCGACTCCTCGAGGGCGGCCATCAGATCGGGAGCCTTGGTCGCCTTCGGCGCCTCGGGCTTGGCGGCGAGGACGTCCTCGCCGGCCGCCTTGCGCTCGATCAGCGACAGGAGCTCGGTCCGGTACTCGTCCTCGTAGGCGCTCGGATCGAAATCGGTCGACAGCGACTCGATGAGCTGCTCGGCCATCTCGACCTCCTGCCTGCGCGGTGGCGAGTCCGGCTTCTCGCCGAGCAGGCCCTCGAGCTGCGAGGCCGGGACGACCTCGTCGGCGAATCGCATCGTCGCCAGCGTCAGGATGCCGTCGCCGGCGCGGATCGCCGCCAGGCTCTCGCGGTTGCGGAGCACGAAGCGGGCGATCGCGACCTTGCGCTGCTCGCCCATCGCCTCGGCGAGGAGGGCATAGGCCCGCTCCGCGCCCGGCGCCGGGCCGAGGTAGTAGGGCTGGTTGAAGTAGATCGGGTCGATCTGGTCGAGGTCGACGAAGTCCTCGATCTCGATCGACTTCGAGCGCTTCGGGTCGAGCTGCTCGAGCTCCTCGCGGGAGAGGACCACGTACTGGTCGGGAGTGATCTCGTAGCCCTTGACGAGGTCCTCGTAGGCGACCTCTTCGTTGTCGGCCTCGGCCACCCGCTTGTGGCGGACCCGCGACCCGTCCTTCGCGCGCAGCTCGCGGAAGCGGATCGCCTTGCTCGAGACCGCCGAGTAGAGCTTCACGGGCACGTTCAGGAGCCCGAAGCTGATCGTTCCTGTCCAGATCGCGCGCGGCATGGATTCAGTCTTTCGACGATACCGCGCCGCCTCCGCTTCAAACGCCGCGATCGGGCGTGATCTTGCGACCGAGGGCTAGATGACCGATCCCGAACCCCCACGCACGCGGATGATCCACCGGACGCTGCGCGGCTCTTCGTCCTCGTCGGCTCACGGCCTTCCAGGCCGCTTCGCCTCCTGCGTCCTCGATCTGCTTGGTCCGGTGATCCGCTGCGCACGCGGGGGCTCCGAATCGGTCATCTCAAACGGCGACCGCGCGGCGGCGCCGGCGGCGGATCGCGACGAGGGCGATCACGCCGGCTGCGACGAGCACGACGACGGCGATGACCGCGATCGACGGGAACCCGGCGCCGCCGGCCGCGGGCTCGTCGGCCGGGGTCGTCACGCTGAAATCGGCCGTGTCGACGACCGCCAGGGTCGTCCCGTGGCGGTCGAGCACCGAGATCGTCCCCGCGTCGGGACCACCCGTCAGCGTCATCTTCGACAGCTCCCGCCGCTCGAGGCCCTGGAGCTGGGGGAGGAACACGCACACGGCCTTGTCGCCGACGGTGTCGAGCGCGTGGATGAACGGGACGTCGCCGCCGCCGTCGTAGAGCGTGTACGCCCAGCTACCGTCCTCCGATCCGACCCGGGAGAGGGCGGTGCCCCGCATCTCGCCTGCGACCCCCTTGCCGTCTTCCTCCTCGTCGAGTCCGACGTCCTCGTCGGCGATCGGTTCCTTCGCGAGCCGGTCCGTCTTCAGGTCGAGCCTGAGGACGCGGTAGCGGTCGTAGCGGAACGGTTGCGGGTACTCGACGACGTAGGCGGTCCGTCCATCCGGCGAGATCGCATCGAAGCTGTACTGGCCGTCGAGGGTGATGCGGTTCTTGACGTGCAGACGGTTGGTTCCGACCACGACGAGCTTCGCCTGGTTGATGGGCCCGAAGGTCCGGATCAGAACGAGCGTCCCTCCATCCGCCGCCAGTCCCGAAGCGGAGCCGTCGGCCGCTACCTGGGGGATGGCGAACGATTCGTCGTCCGAGCCGCCGAGGTAGGCCATCGAGTCGATCTCACCCGAGCCCTTGACCACCCGAACCACCGAGGTGCCGCTCGCCGAGACGGTTGCGTAGCGGTAATCGCCGTCCGGCGATTCGATGCCGGCACCGTCCGGAATCCCCGTGACGAGGATCGGCCCGCCGGCGGCAGCGGCGGAAGCGGGGCAGAGGGCCGCGGCAGCGGTTCCGGCCATCAGCACGACGAGGGTTGCGACGAGCAATCGTGATCCGTGCATGCAACCGATACGGACCGGCGGGCGCCCGAGGTCCGTCCGCAGACGAGGTGGCGGAGATCTTGACCTCCATGCGGCATGGATGTCCGCCACCTACGGGTGGGGGATGGCGGGAATCGTGGGGTATGCGACTTGACAGACATCGGCGGCGGGGTGACGATGGCGCCATGGCAGAACCGGAGCCGCAGCGAATCGTCTTCGTCGGCTTCGAGGGCGTCCAGACGATCGACGTCACCGGGCCCTGGGAGGTCTTCAACACCGCCGGGCTGATCGCCGGCGCGCCTCCGGACCTTCGGCTGCTGACCATCGACGGCGGCGACGTCCGCTCGAGCAGCGGCCTCAGCCTTCGCGCCGACGGCGCAATCGGCGAGCACCGAGGCGCCATCGACACGCTGGTGGTCCCGGGCGGGCTCGGCGTCCGCGACGCGGTCGGCGATCCCGACCTCGTCGCCACGATCGCCGGCCTCGCCGGCCGGGCGCGCCGGGTCGCCGCGGTCTGCACAGGAGCGTTCCTGCTCGCCGAGGCCGGCCTGCTCGAGGGCCGCCGGGCGACGACCCACTGGGCGAGCTGCGAGCGGCTCGCCGAGCGCTATCCGGCGGTCGCCGTCGATGCCGACCCGATCTTCGTCCGCGACGGCAACGTGATGACGTCGGCGGGCGTCACGGCGGGGATGGACCTCGCGCTCGCGCTCGCCGAGGAGGACCACGGCCGAGAGGCGGCGCTGCAGACGGCGCGGGTGCTCGTGATCTACGCGCGCCGGCCCGGCGGCCAGGCGCAGTTCTCGGTCCAGCTCTCCCAGCAGATGGCCGAGAGCCGGCCGATCCGCGAGCTCCAGGCCTGGATCGGCGAGCACCTCGACGCGGATCTCTCCGTCGCCGCGCTCGCCGGCCGGGTGCACCTCTCCGAGCGCCAGTTCGCCCGGGTCTTCCGCCGCGAGGTCGGGACCACCCCCGCCGACTACGTCGAGCGGCTTCGCGTCGAGCGGGCGCGCACCGTCCTCGAGACCGACCCGGCCCCGCTCGAGGCGGTCGCCCGTCGCTGCGGCTTCGCCGGCGCCGAGCTGATGCGACGCGCGTTCCAGCGCCGGCTCGGGGCGAGCCCGCGCGAGTATCGAAGCCGCTTTCGCCCGACCCTGGCCGCCTGAGCGGCCCGAACACCACCCCGAAGGAGATCCCAATGCAGATCGCGATCCCGATCTATCCGGCGTTCACCGCCCTCGATGCGATCGGCCCTTACGAGGTGCTTCAGCGCGTGCCCGGCGCCGAGGTCGTCTTCTGCTCGACCGCGCCCGGAATCGTCCGGGCCGATCAGGGGATGCTCGGACTGAGCGCCGATTGCTCCCTCGACGAGGTCGAGCGCCCCGACGTCGTCGTCGTCCCGGGCGGGGTCGGGACCCGGTTCCTGCTCGA